>JAZOWJ010000255.1:0-8807 GCA_045659125.1 Acutalibacteraceae bacterium | reverse complement strand
AGGCTTTATGGGTGTTGAAATGGTCACCCTCGAAAACGGTGCTGTGGTCAAGAGCATCCACGGTGTCGGACCGTCCAAAAACAGCATCTGAAGTCGGAGGCCAAGCGGTCTTAGGAAGACAAGGGTCTCTTACAACTCCTTGGCTCACAGAACGACATGGCTACGATCCGACTTAGGTTTTATGGGTGTTGAAATGGTCACCCTCGAAAACGGTGCTGTGGTCAAGAGCATCCACGGTGTCGGACCGTCCAAAAACAGCATCTGGTATTCCGTTTACGGCAGCAAGGGACGCATGGAAAGTGCCCGTGAGGATGCCGAAAACGGCGGCACACAGACCCTTTATGTCAACTGCGACAAGGAGGAGGGCGACAACGATTCCAAGCCCGTCAACACCCCGACCGCAGACCGCAATGCTTCGCGTGCCAACAACGCAGGCCACGGCGGCAGTGACTACTACACCATGTTCAACTTCTGCGAAAAGCTGCGCAAGAGCCCGTTTGCAGATGTGGTGGATGTTTATGAAGCCATGGATATGTTCCTTCCCGGCATGTTCGCCTATCGTTCAGTGCTGAACGGCGGCATCCCGATGGATATTCCCAATCTTCGCAATCCCGAAGAACGCGAAAAATGGCGCAACGACACCGCCTGCACCGATCCGCGTCTTGCAGGCGATATGCTGCAGCCGAGCTACTCCAAGGGCAATCCCGACATTGCACCCGAGGTTTATGAGGCTTTGAAAGAAAAGCTGAATAAATAAAAATGATATACGCCCCTTTGGGGGCGAATGATATCACACCTGCGGTGTGATGATATACGCGTTGCGTATGATATATTTGCGTTGCAAATATTGAGGAAGCTGTCGCTTGATTCCGCTTCGCTCTAAAATTATATTTCTATAAATCGGAGCGAAGCGACCCTCAATATTTTCCGCATGGAAAATATATCATTCATCACATCGAAGATATATCATATCCGCTTTAAGCGGATATATCATTATCGTGCTATCCCCTTTTTTTTCTTAAAATCAGACAAGTCGAGGTGTTCACATGAACAACACATATAAATATGTCGCTCTCATCGGCATTGACGGCATGGGCAATTTCAACCAACATACCGCAACACCCTGCATGGATGCCATCTTTGAAAACGGTGCCGTCACCTACGATGCACTTTCGCTCGACCCCACCATCAGTGCGCAAAACTGGGGAGCAATGCTGCTCGGCGCCAAGCCTTCCGTGCACGGACTGACCAACAGCATTGTAAGCAGCCATCCTTACACCAACGAGGCGCTGCCGTCCGTGTTCAAAAAGCTGCGTGCAGCCTACCCCGATGCCTACCTTGCAGCCTGCAACCACTGGAATCCCATCAACATCGGTATCATTGAGGACAACATCGGCGTGGACAAATACACAGCCTCCAACGATGCCGAGCTGACACCCCTGATTCTCGATTGCGTTGAAAAAAAGCCCACCTACCTGTTCGTGCAGTATGATGATGTAGACGGTGCAGGACATGGCTGCGGGTACGGAAGCGAGGGACATCTCAACAAAATCACCGAAATTGATGCACTTGTCGGTCAGGTGTATGAGGCATACAAAGCCGCAGGCATTCTCGACGAGACCCTGTTTATGGTCATTGCCGACCACGGCGGCTGGGTGCGTGGTCACGGCGGCTACACCGACGGCGAAAAATACATCTTCTTCGGTGCTGCAGGCAAGGGTGTGCAAAAAGGCACACTCGGCTACACCACCACCGAGGACATGGCTGCAATTGTGCTGTATGCACTGGGGCTGCCCGTGGACGAATACGATGTAAACGGCTTTTCCTCGCAGATTCCCGACGGACTGTTCCCCGTATACGAAAAGCCCTATTTCCGTCCCGAGGTGCGCAGTGTGGAATACACACCCTTCCCCACCCCTGCCATTGACGCAAGAGAGGGATTGGGGGCATTTATCCCTGCACAACGCATCCGCCTTGCATTGTTCCTCGACAACAACCTTGAGGATGCGTCCGTGGAATATGACCCGACTGAAATCGGTCTTTGCAAATATTATTCGGGCGGTGTTTACGGCTCACGCGGTGAATTCGGCACAACAGGCTGTGCGGTTTACGAGGATTTCAAATTCGGCGACAACGATTTCACCATTGCCGCATGGCTTCGCATTGACCGTTCACTGATTTTTGAAACCGATATCTGCGCCACCAAGGGCGGCTACGGCAAAAACCGAAAGGACAAGGGCTTTGTGGTGGTCATGCGAAACAATGACACCTTTATCAACATCGGTATCGGTGACGATGATGACGATTTCATCACCGCCTTCCCCGAGGACATCAAGGACGGCTGGCTGCACATGGCACTGTCCGTTGACCGCAAAAACGGAGAAATGAAGTGCTATTATAACTTCAAATTGGCACACGCAGGCAGATTCAACAAAGACCTGCTGACCGCCCCCGATGCACTTCCCTTCACCGTCGGCAACGATGCCCTGCACACCTTCAACAACGAGCACAACACCATTTTCAACATGGATGATTTTATTGTGTTCGACGGCACCTTCTCCGACGAGGATGCAAAAGCCCTTGCAAAATATTACAAATTCACAATCGATTAAACCTAAAAGGGACTGCTTTCGCAGTTCCTTTTTTATTTTGGATATTCTATTTTCGCTCCGTTGCGTTTTCGCAGAACGGGTACACTTGTGCGTGCAATATACTCTGCCCTTTCCAGGTCATAGGATGCAGGTGCTGTGTTGAAATCGGTATCCGTACCCGGAAAATGAGCCAGCTCCGGCTTTGGTGCAATGGGGGAAGCTGGTCTTGCTGCAGGGACCTGCTGCTGTTTTTCGGTCTTTTTGCCTGCATCCTTGAGCAGCCACTCACACAGCACTGCAAAATCGTCAGAATATGTCTTGCCTGAACGTCGCTTGTATGCCGAAAGGGGTCAATGTATTGCTCTGCCTCATCCCACCGCTGCGAAAGCTGCTTTTTTTCTTCTATCGTCAGATACACATTGCCGAACATACCGCAGCATATTTTTTGTTCCTTTTCCGGCGGTGCGGGGGCTTTTTCTTCTTGCACCTCTCTCGGCGGCGGAAGCTCGGTCTGCTTGTCACATTGAAGCTCATCCGGATTGGTCAGTGTGATCCTCGTGTAACGATTGCGGATGTTTTCACGGGTGATGAGCTGCATATCCTCAAGGCAATCAAGAATATACCGCACTCGGCGCTCGGTCAGATTGCACCGCTGTGCAAGCGCAGGGTTTGATGTGAGCACCTGCCCGGGATGAAGTTCAATACCGTCCTGCTCGGTTTCGGTAAACCTTGCCAGCTTGTTCAGCAGCAGCCACATCTGCAGCAAAATCGGTTTTGTGAATAAAACAGAATCAAGAACATCCCTGTAAATTTTAATAAAGCCTGCCATAAAATCTCCTTTTTTGTTTGCGTTTTACAGGCATGATTTTACTGAAAATCCGATATTTTTTCTACCTCACTTTTTCACTGCCGAAGTGCCGAAAAGCCCGATATGATGGGCTTTTTGAGGGGTGAAAATTTTGATTTTTTAAATAAATCATGTTTTGGCGAGCAGCGAAGACTGGCATCTGAAAGCTATAATTTATTTATTTTAATAATTCATTCAATCAGCTCACACACTATATAGATTAACATTCTTGTTAAACATTCTTTTATATCATTCTTGCTATATAATTGTATGTCGGTATGACAAAACAGTCGGCACAAAAAGTGCCCTTGGTCAGACACAGTGTCCGGCAAATTGCCGACCGACCTGCCTGCGAAGCCTTTGATATCGGTACTTGACGGACACCCATGTCCGCTTTTTGTCAGACCGATTGCCGACCAATTGCCGACAAAAGTGTCGGCAATTTTCATTTTCGCACCAAAAAAGGAGCTGTTTGCACAGCTCCCTTGTATTCACAGTCCCTTTTATTCAGTTACTGCGTAGGTATAAACCGTTTCGTATTTCTGATCGACACACATATACAGTGTGGGATTGCTCAGGTCATATACGGACGACCACTGCGTGGAATACACTCTTCCCTCCTCATCGGGCGGTGTACCCTCAAACGAAACCGACTGCAGCAAATCCATGCCCTCCTCACGGGAGAGAACTGCATTCTTTTCGGTCAAGGTCTGCTTGAGCACGGCATAGCGGTCCTCACCCTGCTTTTCGTATTCAAACGGAACGTCATGCAGATAGAAGTTGGTGGCGGCAATAATGCCGTTTTCAGGCTCGGTGACAATCATTTCGTTTCCGACATAAGACACAACAACACTCTTGCCCGTGGCATCGGAAATCTGCAGATGGTAGCAGCCGTTTGCGGATGCATGCATATCGAAGCCGTCAAGCAGCGCAACAGCCTCGTCCACCGTGGCAGCCTTGTCAAGCAGAATGCGGATGGCAAGGGTTGTGCCGACATCGGTTTTACCGTTATCCTGATGCGTGGGCGGTGCCTGCAGCTGCAAAACACCGACAGCAAGCCCCTTTTCGTTCACACCGTCCAACGGGAAAAACGGTGTTGCAACGGTGTTCAGGCGGTCAAGCAGTTTTTCGGGAGTCAGGGTTTCGCTGTAGCTCAAAAAGCTTAAATTCACAACGGAAACCGAGCTGTAGCCGTTTTTGGGATTGGTTCTGACAACGGCAAGGTCGGTGGTCTGATTGTCGAGATTGCGTCCCATAATGTAGCCGCCCTCGGGGGTTGCTGCAAAGAAGGTGCTGCAGGCAAGCTCGGGAATTTCATACTGTACGGGTATGGGAAGCCCCTTGAGCATGATGCGAAGAATATACTGCACAAGCTCCTCCTCATTGGAAGCACCGCCCTCCTCGAGCAGCTGATCCAGCTTGTAGTCAGCAGCATAATCGATGGTATAAATGCCGTTTGCAGGGTCAGGCTCCACATTCAGCAGGGTGCGCAGCACACCCTGATACGAAATGAGCAGGCCGCCCACAACCAAAAGCAGAACGCAGGCAAGGCTGATAAGCACAATTTTTACTTTTTTCATTTTTTTCTTCCTCCTTTTTTTTCATTATGGCATTTATATGCACGCTTGTCAACAAAAGCGACAAATATTTTATTTTTGTTGCCAATTTTCGACAGCGCACCGTAGTTTTATGCAAAAAAGAGGCTCATTTTCTGCTTGACGGAAAGCGCAAGAAGCCTTAAAATAGATACATTAAAATAAAGGACGGTTTTTTTATGATCGACAAATACAACCGCTTCAGATACCAGCCCTGTCTGCCTTTGGGCAAGGACGGCAGACGCGTGACCGCCTCAAAGGAGCACATTGCCCTTTCAAAAAAGGCAGCCACCGAGGGCATTGTTCTGCTCAAAAACGAAAACAACACCCTGCCTTTGGCAAGGGGTGAAGCAATTGCCCTGTTCGGCAAGGCCACCATTGAATACATCAAGGGTGGCGGTGGCAGCGGTGATGTGCATTGCCCCTACATCCGCAACATTGCTGACGGCTTTGCTGTAAAGGAAGCCGAAAACAAGGTATATGTTTACAAGCCGTTGGTTGAATTTTACAAGGATTATGTACGCAGAGAAAGTGTGAATGTGCTCACGCAGGAGCAGATTGATGCCCGTTGGGATATCGTCAACAACATGGAATTCTGTCAGAAGCGTGACGACATGACCTATGACACCTTCGCAGCCATGCACGTGGTGGAGGCAGAGGTGCCCGACGAAATGATTGTGTCTGCATCCGAAAAGGCAGAAACGGCAATCATCACATTAAGCCGTTTTTCGGCAGAGGGCGTGGACAGAAGACCGCAGGGCGGTGACTATTATCTGTCTGACCTCGAAAAGAGACTCATTGACCGCTGCTGTGAAAGGTTTAAAAAGGTCATCATCGTTATCAACTCGGGTGCGACGATCGACTGCGAATACTTTGCCGAAAACGACAAAATCGGTGCTGTGCTGTTTGCATGGCAGGGCGGCATGGAGGGCGGCAGTGCCCTTGCCGATGTTCTTTGCGGTGATGTGACACCGTCGGGCAAAATGGCAGACACCATTGCAAAATCCTATGACGTCTACCCAACCAAAGAGGACTTCTGGGAATGCTTTGAGCATGTGGACTATTCGGACGATATTTATGTCGGGTATCGCTATTTTGAGACCATTCCCGGTGCAAAGGAACAGGTGCGTTATCCGTTCGGCTTCGGTCTGTCCTACACCACATTTTCCCTGTCTGACCTGCTTGTGTTTGCCCACAACGGCAAAATTCACACCGTTGTGAATGTGAAAAACACAGGCACAGTGGCAGGCAAGGAGGTTGTGCAGGTCTATTTCAGTGCACCGCAGGGGCTTTTGGGCAAGCCTGCAAAGCAGCTTGCAGCCTTCAGGAAAACAAAATTGCTTGCACCTGACGAAAGCGAAACGCTGATGCTCACCTTCGACATTGCACAGATGGCTTCCTTCGATGACCTCGGCAAAATTCAGAAATCTGCGTATGTGCTCGAGCAGGGGGATTACACCTTCCATGTCGGCACAAGTGTGCGTGATACAGTGCAATCCGATTTTGCATATACGGTCAACGAAAACACCGTCACCGAGCAGTGCACCGATTGGTGCAAGCCCTTCAAGCTTGCAAAAAGAATGCTGTCTGACGGCAGCTTCGAGGCACTGCCCATGGGCGAAGAATGCTACCGCTACGGCGAAATAAAGCCCTCGGGTGCGACTGCACCTGCCGAACAGCAGATTTTCGACAATGTTTATGACAGCTGCACGATGGACGAATTTGTGTCGCAGCTGACCATTGACGAGCTGTGCTTTTTGGTTGGCGGTCAGCCGCCCACAGGCGTTGCAAACACAGGCTGCTTCGGCGGTCTTGACAGACTCGCAATTCCTGCCGTTCCCACAGCAGACGGCCCTGCAGGACTTCGCCTTGAAATCAAAACAGGTATCCCCACCACCGCATGGCCGTGTGCTACGCTTCTTGCCTGCACATGGAACACAGACCTCATTGAGCAGGTCGGTGCAGGCGGCGGTGCAGAGCTTCGCGAAAACAACATCGGTGTATGGCTTGCGCCTGCACTGAACATTCACCGTGACCCTCTGTGCGGCAGAAACTTTGAATATTATTCGGAGGATCCCCTGCTTGCAGGCAAATGTGCCGCTGCATCCGTCAGAGGTATTCAATCGCAGAAGGCTGCCGTTTCCATCAAGCATTTTGCCTGCAACAACAAGGAGGCAAACCGCTTTGCAAGCGATTCCCGCCTTTCCGAAAGAGCACTGCGTGAAATTTATCTCAAGGCCTTTGAAATCTGCGTCAAGGAAGCTGACCCGTGGACACTGATGTCCTCTTATAACCTCATCAACGGCCTGCACACAAGCGAAAGCTGGGAGCTTCTGACAGGCATTCTGCGCAATGAATGGGGCTTCAAGGGTATGGTTGTGACCGACTGGGGTGTCAAAAACCGTCCCGTTGTGGAAGTGAAAGCAGGCAACGATATGAAGATGCACTGCGGCTATCCCGATGAGCTCAAAGCCGCTTACGAAGAAGGCACACTGACCCGTGCACAGCTCGAGCTGTGCGTCAAACGCATCCTCGATATGTTCACAAAGCTGATATGATACAAGATTTTTCAACACCGTTTTACAATCAATACATTCCGCATAAGCCCGATAAAACGGACCTTGTGCTGTGCTGCAAAAACGATTGCGTTCTGTGCGCAGACCGCAACGGCAGCCTTTGTTTTCCGACCGTCGGAGAATTAAAAACAGGCGGAGAATACCTGTTTTCAGTTGGCGAAACGAAATATTTTGCAGGTGAAGCGGATGCATTTGCCGATTATGCTTACACAAATGCACGCACCGTTGCAAACCATGCTGACCGCGAAAAAGCCTTTGCAGCCGTGACAGGTGCACATCTGCTCAATTGGTACCGCGACAACCGCTTCTGCGGAAAATGCGGCAGCAAAATGCACCACAGCACCACCGAGCGTGCCATGGTGTGTGATTGCGGCAATGTTGTGTATCCGAAAATCTGCCCTGCCGTGATTGTTGCAATTCTTCATGACGGCAAAATCTGCCTTACCAAATACAACCGCGGCTATGCCCATTGGGCGCTGGTGGCAGGCTACTGCGAAATCGGCGAAACGGTGGAGCAGACCGTGCACCGCGAGGTCCTGGAGGAGGTCGGCATCAAGGTCAGGAATCTGCGCTATTACAAAAGTCAGCCGTGGGGACGGTCTTCTTCCCTGCTGTTCGGATTTTTCTGCGAGGCAGACGGTGATGCAACACTTACGGTGGACTGCAACGAGCTCAAAGAAGCGCAATGGTTTTCTCCCGAAGAAATCGAATTTGACAATGACGGCGTATCGCTGACACGCGAAATGATTTCGCTTTTCAAAGACGGAGCATACAAAAATCTGATACCATAAAAAATAACCACGCCGTTTGAACGGTGTGGTTTTGTCTTTTAATCCAACAAAGATAAGGCTTCGGCACGGGTACGGGCATCCTTTTTCATGATACCGCGCAGGGCACTTGTTTTGGTTTTTGCACCTGCGGCTCTGACACCGCGCATGGTCATGCAAAGATGCTCGGCCTCCACAACAACGGCAACACCCTTGGGCTGCAGATTTTCTTCCAGAAAATCGGCAATCTGCGCTGTGAGTCTTTCCTGCAGCTGCGGTCTTTTGGCAAATACACCGCAGATTCGTGCAAGCTTGGAAAGACCGATGACCTTACCCTCTGCAGGAATGTAGGCAATATGAGCCTTGCCGACAAAGGGCAGCAGATGATACTCACACATGGAATACAGCGGTATATCACGCACAATGACCAT
>JAZOWJ010000254.1:0-9858 GCA_045659125.1 Acutalibacteraceae bacterium | reverse complement strand
CTCATTATTCATTATAGCACAGTGAAACGGGAAAAGATAGAAGAAAATGTAAATATTTTTTTTCACACTTAACAAAAGTATATTTTTATGATATAATAAAACCAATTCTATACCTCGGAGAGAATCATGACAGATATATTATTGCTTATACTGCTTGCCTTGTGCCTTGTGATAACGGGATTGCTGATTGCAGTGCTGCGCAAAACAGGCAAGGGCACGGTCACTTCCGATGCACAGGCGGTTGCGGATGCCGTGCGTGAAAATATTACTTCCTTTCGCAGAGAAGTGCATGAGCGCGAGGCTGTCAGTCGTCGCGAAACAAATGCCGCCCTGTCGGAAATGTCTGCAAGGGTGCAGGCTGTGACCGAAAAAAATTATGAATTCCAGATGCGTTTTCAGCAGCAGCTCAACGCAGGTCTTTCTGCCGTGCGTGAAAAGCAGATTGAGGGTGCCGAAAAGCAGAGTGCTGTTGTTTCGGATGCCATCGCCAAAATGCAGCAGTCCAACGAAAAAAAGCTTGATGAAATGCGTCAGACGGTGGACGAAAAGCTCAATGCAACCCTCACAGAGAGATTGGATACCTCCTTTCAGACTGTTTCCAAGCAGCTTGAAAATGTGTACAAGTCCTTGGGTGAGATGAAGGAGCTTTCCGCAGGGGTGACCGACAATGTCACCGCACTCAACAGAGTGCTCACCAATGTCAAGGCAAGGGGCACGTGGGCAGAGGTGCAGCTCGAAGCCATACTTGATCAAACCATCCCGGGCCGCTATGTCAAAAACTATGCTCCCAATGATTCTGCAGAACGAGTTGAATTTGCTGTCTGCCTGCCTGCAGGAGAGGACAAAAAGCAGACCGTTTATCTGCCTGTGGATTCCAAATTCCCTATGGAGGATTATGTTCGTCTTTGCGATGCGGCTGACCGTGCAGATGCAGTGGCTCTGGCGGCAGCCAGAAAGGCACTCGAGGACAGAGTTTTGCAGGAAGCCAGAACCGTCAAAAAATATATCTGCGTTCCGCAAACCACTCCTTATGCCGTTTTGTATCTTGCAACGGAAGGATTGTATGCCGAAATTGCAGCCTCCAAATCAGGGCTTATGGAGCGCATTCAAGCAGAATGCGGTGTGATGATTGCAGGTCCGTCCACAGTGACAGCCTTGCTCAATTCCTTTGCCATGGGCTTCCGCACCGTTGCCATCAACGAAAAGGCGAATGAAATCAGGCTTCTGCTAGCTGCCGTCAAGGGACAGTACGAAAGCTTTGCGGTGCTGCTTGAAAAGGCAAAGAAAAAGGTTGACGAAGCAGGTTCAACCCTTGAAAGCGCACAGAAGCGCAATTCTTTGATTTTCAAAAAACTCAAAAGCGTGGAAGAGCTCGAAGCAGCACAGTCGGATGATCTGCTGCAGCTGCATTCCACCATTGATATTTAAAATAATTCTTCGGAAAGGGAGATCAAAATGAAATACAAGGACATTATTTCTACCATGACCCGTGAGGAAAAGGCCTCTCTTTGCTCGGGCAAGGATTTCTGGCATTTTCAGGCACTGCGTAAGTTCGGTCTGCAGGCCATCAATGTAACTGACGGCCCCCACGGTCTGCGCAAGCAGAAAACAGAAAAAGAAAGCGGAACCGATATGCTGCAGGGTATTCCTGCCGTTTGCTTCCCCACGGCAAGCGCAACCTCCTGCTCCTGGGATCCTGCACTCATTGAACGCATGGGTGCAGCACTGGGTGAAGAATGCAATGCAGAAGGTGTTTCCGTGCTGCTGGGACCCGGCAACAACATCAAAAGAAATCCGCTTTGCGGCAGAAACTTTGAATATTTCTCGGAAGATCCCGTATTGGCAGGCGAAATGGCTGCCGCATGGATCAACGGTGTGCAGTCGCAGGGCGTCGGCGCCTCGCTCAAGCACTTTGCCGCCAACAATCAGGAAGCAAGAAGAATGACGGTCGATTCCGTTGTGGACGAAAGAACACTGCGTGAAATTTATCTGGCAGGCTTTGAACGCGCCGTCAAAAAGGCGCAGCCCTGGACTGTCATGAATGCTTATAACAGACTCAACGGCACCTACTGCGCAGAGCACAAATGGCTGCTGACGGATGTGCTTCGTGACGATTGGGGCTTCAAGGGTATCGTTATTACCGACTGGGGCGCAGAAAACAACATCGTGGACGGGCTGAAGGCAGGTCAGAACATCGAAATGCCCTCCTCTGACGGTCTTGCAGCTGCAAAAATCGTGGACGGTCTGATTGACGGTACACTTGATGAAGAAACACTCGACAAGCGTGTGGATGAAACCCTTGATATCCTCTTTAAGGGGCAGAAAACCAAGGCTGCCGTACCTTATGACAGAGCCGCTCATCATGCACTTGCCCGTGAAGTGGCAACCGCTTCCATGGTGCTTCTGAAAAACGAGGATAATATTCTTCCTCTTGCCAAAAATAAAACCGTTGCCGTCATCGGCGAAATGGCAAAAGCACCCCGCTATCAGGGTGCAGGCAGCAGCCTTATCAATCCCACACAGCTTGACAATGTCTTTGACGAGCTGCTCAGACAGGATATCGGCTTCCTGTATGCACAGGGTTATGATAAGAAGACCGACAAGACCGATATGGCACTCATCCGTGAAGCCGTTGACACCGCAAAGCGCTGTGAAAATGTTTTGCTGTTCATCGGACTTACCGATGAATTTGAATCCGAAGGCTTCGACCGCAGCCATCTTGATATTCCGCAGAGCCACCTCAATCTGCTGACGGCTGTCAGCAAGGCAAATCCCAATGTGATTGTTGTGCTTGCAGGCGGTGCTCCCATCCGCATGCAGTGGCTTGACAGCTGCAAGGCAGTCCTTCATACCTTCCTGACAGGTCAGGCAGGTGCAGGTGCTGCTGTGGACCTGCTGTTCGGCAATGCAAACCCGAGCGGTAAGCTCAGCGAAACCTATATCAACGCACTTGAGGACACTCCGTCCTTCAATAACTTCCCCGGCTCACCCGTAACCGTCGAATACAGAGAAGGTCTTTATGTCGGCTACCGCTATTTCGATAAGGTCGAAAAGGATGTTCTGTTCCCCTTCGGCTACGGCCTGAGCTACACCACATTTGAATATTCGGGTCTGAAGGTTTCCAAGAAGAACATCAAGGACACCGACACACTCAAGGTCACCTTCAAAATCAAGAACACAGGCGACAGAGCCGGTGCGGAAGTTGCACAGGTCTATGTGGCCGACAAGGAAAGCACGGTTTACCGTCCTGTCAAGGAGCTCAAGGGCTTCACAAAGGTTTATCTTGAAGCAGGTGAAGAAAAGACCGTTTCCGTTGAGCTCGACAAGCGTGCATTTGCATTCTGGAACACCGCCGTTTCCGATTGGTATGTTGAAAGCGGTGCATTTGACATTCTTGTCGGCGCATCGAGCCGTGATATCCGTCTGCAGTCCACGGTCAAGATCACCTCGTCTGACCCCGATGCTGCGATTCCGAATGACAAGGAAAATCTGCCGTCCTATTGCAGCGGTGACATTATGAATGTTTCCGACGAGGAATTCGAAAAGCTGCTCGGCAGACCCATTCCCAATTCCAAGCGCGACCCGAAGCAGCCGCTTGATATCAATTCCACCCTTGAGCTTGCCGAAGGCACTCCTGCAGGCAAGGTCATCAATGCTATGATCCGCAAGGTCATCAGGACCATTGCAGGCGGTGCTTCCAATGAAGGTATGATGCTTGCCATGGCAACGCAGATTCCGATTCGTTGCTTCGTTTCCATGAGCATGGGTGTTTTCAGTGAAGACATGGCACAAGCCCTCATTGATATTCTCAACGGCAAGAGTGCACTCATCGGTGTCGGCAAGATCGTTGCAGGTCTTACCAAAACCATCGGAAAAATCAGCACTCTCATCAGCTCTATCTGATTTTATGTACGGCAAAAAAGGATTGCATTGTCTGATGCAATCCTTTTTTCTTGCAGAGGCGGTGGACTGTGGTTGTAAAAACATATTGCAAAATCGGAAAAATGGGAATATAATATAAGCATCCAAAACGGAGGTGTTTTATTTATGAAAAGATTTTTTGCTGTTGTATTGAGTGTGCTGCTTGTGTTTGGCTGCATGGCAGTCGGTGCATCCGCTGAAGAAAATGCACTGCATTATGTGGTGCTCGGTGATTCCATTGCCTACGGCTCCGGTATAACCAATCCTGTCGAAGCCTGCTACGGCAAAATTGTTGCCGATTCCAACGGTTATACCTATGCAAATCATTCCGTGCCGGGTCACACAACAGGCAATCTGCTCAATCGCCTGAAGGATGAAGCCGTGCTTGCTGATGTACGCAAGGCTGATATCATCAATATTTCTATCGGCGGCAATAATTTCCTTATGAGCAATCTGATGGGGCTGCTGGCTGATGCACTTATCAAAAAGGATTTTTCCGAGTTTGATGCCATTGCTGCAGGATTCTATGCACAGTTCTGTGAAATTATGGATTCGATCAATGCTGTCAATGCAGATGCCGTTGTGCTTCTGCAAACCATTTATAATCCGCAGACAGGTCATGTTGGTGATGTATACAAGCAGGGTGCAGACAGGCTCAATGCAGAGATGTATCGCTATGCAGAAAATTTCCCCGGTGAAATTGTGGTTGTGGATGTTGCCACCGCTTTGAGTGACACCATGGACAACTTTGCCTTTGACGGTATTCATCCTTCCGCAACGGGAAATGAAAAAATTGCCGTCGCCGTGCTTGCAGCACTGCATGAGCTGTCACTCGGCACAGCTACCGAGCCTGTTATCACTGAGCCCGCAAAGGATTTTGCTGTTTCCAAGCTGGCCGGCAGCTTTGTGAATATTCTTGCGGACATTTTCTGGTTCCTTGGTCTTATTTATGACTTCTTCGCAAGCAAGCTTGTGATGCCGCTGTAAAAGAAAACACAACCTTAACGGAGTCAGCATATACTGACTCCGTTTTTTATATCTTCAAAAAGCAGAATGCAAAAAAAGAGGCTGCGTCGGCAGCCTCTTTTCGGTTATTTCTTTTTGCGGAAGAAGATGAACAGCACGGCGAGGGTGACTGCAACAACGGCTGCCACCAGCACCACGGGAACGGCAAAATTCTGCTTGGGAACGGGGTCGGCAGGCTCAACGGTTGTGACCGTTTTGATTTCGTCCTCGGATGTCGTTGCATTGCCGTCGGTTGCAGCAGGCTGCTCGCTCTTTGTGTTCTCAATGAGGAATTCGCGTTCCTTTTCGGGGGGCTGCACGGTTGCGATGTCACCGTCCAGCAGCACCCAGCCCTTCATGCCTCTGAAATACATGAGTTCACCCCATACATTACCGTTGGAATCGGTGTAGGTGTGTGCATATTCGGGCAGATATTCCGAGTCTGCTTCCACAATCATATTGTAAAGCGAGTCAGCTGCCCCGGGGTAATCATACATCGGCACCTCTTCTGCGTAGAACGAAATATCGGGTTGGGCTTCAACAGGCTCAAATTCGTTTTCGTAATCGTTTGTAAAATCCGTTCGGTCATACGGACGCACACAGCCGACAAGGTTGATCCATGCGGAGTCAGCCACACCGGGGATATAGCAGTTCCCCCACAGCACACCGTTTTCGTCTTCATACACATATTGCACATTGAACAGCTCGTCGGCTGCAATGGCATCCTGCGTGATGATTTTGCCGTTTGGCTCGTCATATTGACCGAGTGCTTCGCTTGCCTTGTAAAAACGGTTGTCATACTGCATTTCGTCGCGGTGCGCATCATAAAACGAATCCCCGTAGGGCTCCCAGATGACATCCGCAGCAGCATTCAGCACACACATGCAAAGCAGGCAGACGGTCAGCAAAAGTGTAAACAGTTTACGCATGGTAAGTCCTCCTTTTGTTTTCTTCAATTATAAGAGTCAGCAACTGCGCATTTTGTTGCAATCAGTCGGATAATTTGTGAATAAAAAGTCCGCTGAGCAGCTTCGGCTCAAACCAAGTGGATTTCGGGGGCATAATCTGCCCTGCATCGGCAATGCGCATCAGCTCATCCAAAGAGGTCGGATACATGGCGAATGCACATTCCATATCCTCTTCGCAACGGCGCTCAAGCTCGTCAAGACCTCTGATACCGCCCACGAAATCGATTCTTTTGCTTGTTCTCGGGTCATCAATGCCGAAAACGGGGTTGATGACAAGCTTTTGCAGCACCGAAACATCCAGGCTTTCCACGGGATCATTTTCATCACAAAGACCGTCCCTGAGGGTGAGGGAATACCACTTTTTGCCGAGGTATAAGCCGAAATTGTGCTTCTGACAGGGCTTGTAAATGCCTTGGGCTTCTTCGATTTCAAAGCATTCTGCAAGCTTGGTAAGAAGCTCGTCTTGTGTGTTGCCGTTGAGGTCAGCAAGCAGACGGTTGTAGTCCATGATTTCCAATTCATCTGCACGCAAGCACACGCAAAGGAAGAAATTGAATTCTTCTTCCCCCGTAAAAGCGGGATTTTCTTCACGGCGCTTGAGACCGACTCTGACCGCCGAAGCGCAGCGGTGGTGGCCGTCGGCAATATACAAGGCAGGAATCTGTGCAAAAGAGGTCTGAATAATCTGAATATCCTGTGTGTCGGCAATGCGCCACACGGTGTTTTTGATGCCGTCCTCGGTGGTGAAATCATAAATCGGCTGTGTTGCAAGGTAACGGTCAATCACGGCATCTACGGAAGCCTTACGGGTATAGCAAAGGAAAATCGGCCCCGTGTTGGCATCGCAGGTGTCTACGTGGCGGATACGGTCGGCTTCCTTGTCGGCACGTGTGTGCTCATGCTTTTTGATGATGTTATTGATATAATCGTCAATGGAAGCACAACCGACAATGCCTGTCTGCGGTCTGCCGTTCATCACCTGACGATACAGGTACAGGCAGGGGGCATCCTCCTGCTTGCAGATGCCGTCCGTGACAAGCTTATTCAGATTTTCGGCAGCCTTTGCATACACCGCATCGCTGTAAAGGTCGGTGCCGTCGGGCAGGTCGATTTCGGCCTTGTCAACATGCAGAAAGGAATACGGATTCCCCTTGACCATTTCGGCGGCCTCGGCACTGTTCATAACATCGTAAGGCAGTGCTGCAACGGATGCCGCATATTCGGGCTCGGGACGGATTGCCTTGAAGGGACGAAGAATGCTCATACTACTCTCTCCATTTATCATTTAATTTTCGGAAAATGCGTTGTTGAAATACACACGGTCAGGACCAGTGTAGCAGTAGATGCCCGAAACACCCGAGGTCTGCACAAGATACGAGCTTTCGGAAAACACAGGAATGATGCAGCCTGCTTCCTGCAGGTAATCGGCTGCAGCGGTCATGTGCAGCTGTTGCTCGGCTGTGCTTGCGGCTGCCTTTGCGGCATCTGTCAGGGCCTCGTATTTTTCATCGGACAGGGATATGCAGTTGTCGGGGCTGTCTGCAGTAAAGCGCAGCAAGAACCCGAGGGGATCGGGTGTGCGTACAGACAGCGGACAGAAGGCAATCTCATAATCCCCTGCTGCCACACGGGAACGCAGCTGTGTTTCATTTACCGTTTCAATGCGGATTACGCAGCGAAGTCCCAGAATGCGTTGCCATTTCTGCATCTGGCGCTTGATAAGGTCGGTGTATTCCTCACTTGTCAGCACCGTCAGCTCAACGGATGTAACCTCTTCTACCTCAACGATCTGGATTTCGGTTTCCTGCGGACCGACGGATTCGTCGGGCTCGGTGGGCAGCTCTTCGGACATTTCATTTTCTTCACCCGGCTCTGCAAGCTCACTTTCTTCAGTGGGCTGTTCCTCGGGCTCAACAGGCACCTCAATGAATTTCGGCTGTGAAAGCTCTTCAAAGCCCTTCAGCAGATACTGCATGGCAAGGTCCTCGTTGTACAAATCCACGCAAGCAGGGGCAAATCCGCATACGGACGGAATCAGAGAGCCGATATAGGGTCTTTCTGCCATTTCGGCAAGGGTAATGGGGTCGGTTGCATAAGCAATGCCCTTGCGCACATTTTCATTCTGCAGAATTTCGTGATTCAGATTGAACACAAGTCCAATCACGGTATCCTGCAGCTCGGTAACAGCCGTGGAGCGCTTGATATCGGTTGCATTGAACATGGCATCGGTCATGTATGCACCCGAATAAAATTCCTGACTCATCTTGTCGGGCACATTGCTGCCGTCCTTGTTGTAATACAAAAAGACCTTGGTCGGGGTCGGCTTGTGTGTGCCGTTGTAGCTTTCGGACGCATACAGAGTGTAGTCAGAATCGGTGAAGCTGTAAAGAAAGAACGGACCGTTGGAAATATAATGACGCACCATCATGCCGTATCTTCCGCCGCAGGCCTCAAAAAAGGTGCGGTTGCAGGGCATGCAGATGCATTCGCTCAGCACATGCAGGAAGTTACTCTGCGGCTCTTCAAGGCGGATTTCAAGCTGTGTTGCGGAAGCCGCACGCACCCCCAGGGCTGCAACCTCTTCTGTGCCTGCGTGTACCTCGCGTGCATTTTCAATTGAGTACAGCAGATATGCATCTGCGGCTCCTGTTGCAGGGTCAAGGGCTCTCTGCAGGGCAAACACAAAATCGTCTGCGGTTACGGACGGGGCAAAGCCTTCGGGCAGCAGGTCGGCCATTTCCTTTGCGGTATATTCGGTGATGTTCCATTTTGCGTCTGCACGAAGGTAAAAGGTGTAGGTTTTTCCGTCGGGGGACACATTCCAGCTCTGGGCTGCACCGCCGACGATTTCGCCGTTTGCATCCACGCGGACAAGCCCTTCAAAGCAGTTGTTCACAATCAGCTTTTCGGTATCACTACGGGCAATCTGCGGGTCAAGACTGGTCATATCGTCATACACGGGGTAGTAAATGAAGCAGCCCACGGCATCCTTTGCACAGGAAGCCAAGGACAAAAGCAGGATAACGCAAAGCAAAACGGAGGTCAATTTATATTTCATTCTGATTCTTCCTTATATTTATTCAATATTATCATACCAAATCCGCAAAGAAATTTCCACCTTTTTTGAAGATTTTTTATCAGATAAAAAAGCACACCGCCGAAGCGGTGTGCCGTAAGCTGCACTGCCCCAATTTGTACGGACAGCACAAAAAACACCCCTGTGGTAGAAACTATTAAAAATTAAGCGACATACTGACTTCGTTTTTCAAGCGGAGTCAGTTTTGTTTTTAGTTGGATTCTTTGATGATTGTAAAAGTGGATGTATTGCCCTATGAGGAGGCGAGCCACCTCATAGGTTCGCAGTTTTGTTCGGTAGATGCATTCTGTTTTGAGAATTGAAAAGAAATTTTCAGCCATTGCGTTGTCGTAAGGGTTTCCACGTCTTGACATTGAAGGCGTTATGTCGTATGATTTAGTCAGGTTGAAATATGCTTGCGATGTGTATTGAAACCCTTGGTCACTGTGGAGTTGCAGCTCTGCGGTGACCTTCTCCTTTTTTCTGGCAGATCTGATTGTGCTCAGCACAAGGTTAATATTCTGCTCTGTGCCGGTTTTGTAGGCAACAATGCTGTTGTCATACAGATCGCGGATGATTGACAGGTACAACACACCTTGACTTGTCTTTATGTAAGAAATATCGGTCACCCATTTCTGATTCGGTCTGTCAGCATGGAAATCTCTGTTCAGCAGATTCTCATAACGGTGCAGATAATTGCCGTAATTGCGGTACTTCTTTCTTCTGATCACCGATAACAGGCTGTACTTCTGCATCACCCTTAATACCGTTTTCGGATCCACATCTATATCGCTATTATGTAACCATATATGCACTCTGCGATATCCGTATGTTCTGCCGCATTGCTCCTGACATTCTCTTATCTTTTCTGCCAATGGTAAATCCTTT
>JAZOWJ010000253.1:0-12926 GCA_045659125.1 Acutalibacteraceae bacterium | reverse complement strand
TCGACCTTTTCGAGAATTTCGGGATATTCACCGCTTTCAAGCCACTTGGCTCTGCCTTCCTCATAATATCCGGCAGGACACAGCGCCCAAAGAATGGTGGTGGGCACAATAGCGGTTTCAACAAGGCTTTCGGCAAGGCCGCCGAGTGCGGATTTAAGCACATCGGTCGGCAGAATGCGAAGCACCACATTCAACAGATAAGAAAGCCAGCTGTCACCGAGCAGAGAAACAAGGAACTTGTTATAGAGCATATCATCGTCATTGAGAATGCTCAGGTCACCGACAATCAGGTCGCCGATGATGGTCGAGCCGTTGAGTGCGGGAATAACAAAAACCATACGCTCAATGAGCTCATAATCTTCGGGATATCTGTCGAGATAGTTAACAGCAATTGTACCGCCGAGGCTGATGGGGCAGATACGCACAGAGTCAGCACCCGTCTGCGGAAGAACAACCTCGTGGATATAGCGATTGAGCTTTTCGGTTTCATACTGCACATCACCGATGGAGTCATAACCGAAATAATAGATATTTTCTTCACCGATGATTTCGGCAAGACCCTGCAGGGGCAGCATCTTGTAGTAATATGCCTTGAGCTCGTCGGTCATTTCGCTCATGGGATATTCATAGCAGGGCACTTCCACGGGGGTGAGATAGTTGCCCTTGTTGTCCTTATGAATGGCATACAGTGCTTCATAAGTTCCCTTTTTCATGGCTTCCGTCAGACCCATATCACGGCGGAAGAGAATGGACATGAGCATTTCGGGCAGGGCTTCCTTCACAAGAGCCATGACATCGATTTCAAGCGGCCAGCCGTTGATGTAACCACCCTTGCCGTCTTCCTTCCAAGTGCCGTCCTCGTTGAGCACATAGGTATCGTTCTGGCTCATGCCGTGCACGATAACAACGGGGGTTTCGGTGTTGTAGGCAGGCTTGTAGCTTGCAGCCGAGGTGGGAATGCAGAATGCAGACAAAACCATCGCCGCACAAAGAACAATGCTTACGATTCTTTTGATTTTCATAGTTTTCCTCTCCTTTTTTGCGCTTTATTACAATGCACTATTGAATTATAGCACATCCCCCCAATGGAAAACAATAGCAGAATTGTAAATAATTTAAAAACAGCTAAAAAATGAGACCCGCTTGTAAAAAGCAGGTTAAATAGCATAAATGATAGCAGACACAAAAAAACGTGTCTGCTATCATTATACTATTTCATCAAAAAAATGAGCAGGGAGATTTTTGTTTTATTCTGTTTCAATTTTAAGTGTTTTGATCTCCCACGGGCGGAAGGTGAGATTTTTGCCGTCGGTGGGGGATTTTTCATTGCCGAGCAGATCCGTTTCCGCGGTCACCTTGCCGACAGTCGGCTCATAATCTGCCGTGGCGGGGTGGTCTGCAAAATTGCAGAATCGCGCGAGCAGACAGCCGTTTTCGGGGTAGAGTGCGGTCAGCACAACGGAATTGTCGGGGTCATTGAAATCAGCAATCGTCAGCTCCGTGCGGTCGCCGTTGCCTTTTGCAAGGGGTGTGACAAGGGGCGGATAGTTATAGAGCATGGACTGCTTGTGGATTTCGGTTTCGGTTGTGTCTGCAGTGAAAGGCAGAAGTGCAAATTCGTCTTCAAACTCACCGTCGAGCATTTTTGTGCCGCACAGATACTCATTTGCATACAACAGCGGAATGCGCAGTTCATTGCCGTGGATGGCACTGCCCATACAGCCTTTGTTGAACACTGCCATTCCCTTCTGCGAATCTCGCAGAGCTACCCAATAGGTGCCCGACATATAAGTCGTGGCATTGAACGATTCTTCGGCAGAAACGGGGGTGTCAACAAGAATGAGGTCATCGGGATACCAGTAGGCTTCGGGCTTACGCAGCTGACCGTCCCATTCGGCAAAGCCAAACGGCACATCACGGAACATCTTGCGGTCGTTATTAAGATTCAGGTCTGCAACAAAGCAGAGTTTATCTTCGTGGTGATGACCGTTGACGGTCAGCGAAGCGGGTCTGCCCTGGGTGATGCCGTCCTGACCGACCTTGTTGCCGTGAATTTCAAATTTTGTTTTGCAATCAATACGGGCACTGTTGCCGCAGAAAAGCATTTCAAAACGGAAGCTGACAGCACCGATCTGACCTTCCTGCACACAGACAGCACTGTGCGCAGAGGTTTCAACCGTCCACATACCGACACTCTTGCAATTTTCGCCGTCTACCCAAGCCGTCAGCAATGCACCGTTTTCATTACCAAACAACAAGGTGTCGGTTTTTCTGTCCCAAAGACCGACAATGCCGTTTTCATTCAGGCGAACCTTGTAAACAGGGGTCAGCAGCTCGCCGTCTTTTTCATTATATGTAAAATCGGATGTGGTTTCATTTTCGATTTCTTGCAGAGCAAAGCTCTTTGCTGTCAGCGGCGGCAAGGTGATGTGCACCATGTTTTTCTTTTTGCCGTCGCAAGAAATTTGCACCCATGTGTCTGCCGCAAAGGAATGCGGATTGACCGCCAACAGAGAAGCATTATCTTTGTGAGCAAAGTGTTCGGCAAGGTCGGCAAGCGATTTTGCAATGACAGTGTCGGAATACTGCAACGAAGACGGTATGAATCTTCTTGCAAGATCCAACAAACCGCAGATAGTGACATCGTGGTGCTGTGCGGCAAGGATATATTTCCATGCTTCTTCGCTTTCATGCTGATATGATGCACCGCCGAGCAGAACAGAAAATGCATTGAGCTTTTCCCCCTGCAAGGCATTGACTTCGCCCTGTCGGCAACCGTTGAAAATTTCATTACCACAATAGCCCCACGGCATCTGCGTGTGGAAATCATTGTCGGTCATTTCCAGAATTTCCTTGGCTTCGCCGTAGAGTGACGGCAGGTCTTCCAGAAGAACATATTCGCAATCTTCTTTGGTTTGTGTGTAACGGCTGATCTCTTCAATATCCTGTGTCAGGTCATCATATCTTGAACAAAGCAAGGGGGCGTGTTTTTGGAATCTGCCCTGAAAATCTTCAATTTCATAGCCTGCATTTCGCGGCCAGCGGGAAAGCAGCCAGTTATCAAGTGTGGTGCAGTTGAAGCCTCTTCCCTGCTTGTGATAAGTCGGCACGGACGGCATTTCGGTTCCGTCTTTTCCGATCCATTTGCCCCACGGCACATCAAATGTTTTTGTATAGCCGTAGCCCATTACGTGCGAACGGAGAATTGCTGCTGTATAACCGACACCGGCAATCAGCTGCGGAATCTGCCCGTGCAAGGCAAATTCGGAAATGCAGTAAACGGATGGATCCACGCCGAAATAATCCTTGTTGGCACGCACGGAATAAGTCAGTTGCCGCACATTGGATTCTTCAGAAATGAACATAGACAGCGGCTGCCCATAGGTGGTTGCACCCAGACCGCATCGGTCGGGATACTTTTTGAGCAGGTCGCCGATCATTTGCACAACTTCGGGATCGCATCGGCTGAATTCATCAAAAGCGAATGATTCATAATCGAGTCCGATCTTCAGCTTCGGAAATTCCTGCAACCATTGATCAAGCTTTTTAAGACGAGGCTTGACCTCATCCTTCCACAGAACATAGCCGCCGTGGTCATAGGTCAATATATAAAGGGGGTGCTGTTTCAAAACTCTCTCTCCTTTTTTCAAAAAAGGGATGCAAAAAACAAGTTTTCACATCCCGATTTTATTGATCATTTTTATTTTGCAAAATCAACTTGCACAATGCCGTCTGTTTCAAAGAACAGATTGGAAAGCGGTGCTACATTGATGCCATATGCCGTCACATTATCGAGCTTAGCCTCAACATTATTTGCAAGTCCATTGCCTGCAATCTTGCTCGGCAGCCCTGCATTGTAGGAAATGTCTTTATAAAGAATACCCGTTGCATTGAAGTTTTCGATATCTTCACCGTAGATGATGCAGCCGATGGCTCTGCCGTCATCACGGAAGATTTCGATATTTTCAAAGGTGACATTTTCAATGCTGCCGCCATCATTTTCAACGATAATGGCAAGAGATGCAACTCTTTCATTATCCCACACCGCATCACGGACAATAACGGCACTGTCCTTGAAGGTGATGTTGCGGATGGGGTTGTAGACTTCACCGCAGATGCCGAAGCAGCGAGCCTTGCCGCCCCATGCGATACAGTTGGCGAATGTGATATTTTCACTCGCAGCACCGATTCCGCTGCCAAGTGCCTTGACATCGAACAAATCATCACCCGTACGGGCGAAGCAGTTGTCGATGGTGGCATTTTTGGTGTTGCAGATCGCAAATGCGTCTGAATTCTGACGATAGCCGAAGATGTCCACATTGCGCACGGTCACACTGCTGCACTGATAGGTGATAAATGCCCATTCAGGCGCATTGACAATTTTGATACCGTCCACAAGCACATTGTTGCAGTCGGTAAAAACAAGACCTCTGCGTTCACGGCGGTCAAGGTGAGAAAGGTCGAGCACACCATTGCCGAGCACCTGAATATTATCGCAACGATAGGTACTGACGAACGGATAACGGGTCAGACCGAGGCTGTTGTTTTCCAATGCACCGGGCTCAACATAAAGGCCTTCGTTCTCCACGCTCATGATGTCATATTTGTGATTTGCAATCAGGTAAGCACCGCGCTTGAGATAGAGCACGATGTTGTCGGTATTGCCAAAAAGATAGTCCTCGTAATACACACCTTTTTCGTAAATGAACACGCGGTCCTCACCGTATTCCGCCTGCAGGCGTGCAATTTCGGCATCCTCATCCACCTTTTCACGCACAAACAGTGTGAATGCACCCTCCTGCGAGGCATTGTTGAACAGGAAGGTATAAATACCGAAATCATTGATGCTTGCTGCGACCGTTCCGTTTTTGCAGCGGGTTTTCACACCGAGGCTTTCGGGCAGAACGATGGCATTTTTAAGGGTCATATCTGCGGATTTCAGTTCAATATTAAAAGAAAACTCGGTTCCCTTTTCGATGTAAATTTCAGAGAACGAATGCAGTGCACCCGTCTGGAATTCGCCGTTGAACACGGTTGCTGCATACACGGGCAATTGTGTATCACCGATGTGTGCGGTGTAGTAAGGCGAAATCACAAGACCGTTGACATCCGTATAGCCCTTTGCGGCTTCATACAGCTCGCGATCGGCATACGCGCGATCGGTCAGGTCAAATGCAGTCAAGCCTGCCTGTTCAAGGGTGAACACCGCTTCCGAAGGATATTCGAGTACGGAAAAATCAAGATTTTCCGTCGGCGGAGTCAGGGTTGCGGGTGCAAAAACGGTTGCCAGCAGAATACTGACGGTGGAAATGACACTGAACAAAAAACGAAACACTTTAATCATAGCCAAAACCTCCTGGGTGCTTTTCCATTATATCATATAAGAAGCTTATTACAACATCTTTGTTACCATATAAATGGCAACAGGCGATATTTTACCTTTTGCTTGTATGCGGTGTAGCCTGCTAAATTCTGTTCAAGAAACTCCTCTTCATGCTTAATTCGTTTTGCAATGACAAACGGATACGCAAGGAAAATGAAAAACGCAGGCAGCGACCCTAACACAAGCGGGATTGCCAAAAACAGCAAAAGGGTTGCAAAATACATCGGGTGCCGCACAATGCCGTAAAGTCCCGTGTCAATGACCTTCTGATTTTCCTGCACCTCAATGGTGCGGCTTAAATATGTATTTTCACGCAGGACCTCGGCATACAGTGCGTAAGCCGCAAGAAACAAAACTGCGGCCGCAACGGACACGGCTTTCGGCAACGGGAACCACGCAAAGCGATAATCAAGTCCTGCCACAATGAAGCCTGCAAGGAACATCAGTCCGCTGAGCTTCACAACGAGGCTTTGCTCCTTTTGTTCCTCCTTTGCATCGAGCCGTGATTGCAGCAAGGCAGGATTTTTGCACAGCATTACAATTCCTGCAAACAGCATCGGAATGAACAGCACACCCATCAGCAGCCAACCGTTCCAAAATGACAGACTGCCTGCAGGCAGAAAAACAAGCAAGCCGACCAGCACCACACCGAGCAGGAATTTCACAATTGCCTGTAAAAATAATTTTGCGTTCATAATAAAATTATGCCACAAGCATCCTTTCATTCATAATTGTATTGTAAAAAAGACTGTTCTGATTGACTTCATGGATTTCAAACACATCAACCGGTTTTTTAAAAGCATCGCGCAATTCTTCAGCCAAAGCAAAAATCAATGTTTTCTTAAAGGAATCGCCGCCGAACACCAAAAAATCCAGGTCACTGTCCTCGGTTGCCTCTCCTCTGGCATAAGACCCGAACAGATAGATTGCATCCACCTGATATTTGCTTGCAATGGGCTTCACAATTTGCGTTATCATTTCCAATGTAAGAATATCTTTTTTCACTTTGCTCACCTTCTTTTTTATTATTTTACCGTAACGGAAATTTAATCTGCCATACTTAAAACAACTGCCTGTATTTCCGCCTCGTAATCCTTTTCAATCAAAACCACGGCAACATTGTGCTTGCTGGCATTCTGCAAAATCCGTGCATTGTCCTGCAAAACACTGTTCATTGTGCAATCGGAATCATCCAAACGGTTTTCGATGATGTTAGCATGTTTTTTTATATCATCAAAGTGATTGCGGATATAGCTTTCGCTCATGGCAAGGCAGATAAAACGGATATGCTTTGCGTATTCGTCTGTAAAATCATTCTGCCAATCCAAAGGAATATAACAGCCCTCAACAATCAGATTCTGATTGTTTTCGATGGCGGTTTTGATGATTTCCCGTACAATCGGCCAGAGGTATGCCGTCAGGGCTTCATCCTCGCTCAAAGGTGTCAGAAGCGTGTTGCCGCTTCGGATGAGCCCCATTTTGAGGTGGTCCTCGGACAGATACGGATATTTATATTTTTCAAGCAATTTCTGTGCCATCGCCGTCTTGCCGACATGCGAAGCACCTGTAATCAGGATAATCATAATTTATTCTTCATCGCCGGCCGTTTGAGACAATTCGATATATTCTTTTAGCTTTCTTTGCAATAATTTTTTATCAATCAGTTTCAGATTATATTCTGCAACCATTGTCGGAGACAAACTACGGCTTAATGCAAATTCAACAACTTCATCATCCTTGCTTGCACAAAGAATAATGCCTACACTTGGATTTTCATTTTCCTTTTTCACTTCACGATCAAGTGCTTCAAGATACAAATTAATTTTCCCTACATATTCAGGCTTAAATTCTCCAATTTTCAATTCGAATGCAACAAGACAGGAAAGCCCCCTGTGGTAGAACAACAAATCAACATAATAATCATGATTTCCGACCTGCAAACGGTATTCTTCGCCGACAAAGGTAAAATCCTTGCCGATTTCAAGAATAAAATCCCGGAGATTCTTTATGATGGATTTTTGCAAATCACGTTCCGAAATAACATCCGGAACATCGAGAAAATCAAGCACATAATTGTCAAGAAAAACATGCCCCGTCGCCTTTTTTGCTTCGTCAATGGAATGTGTCAGAGGTTTTTGTGACAGCATATACCGTTCATAATAGCCGCTGTCAATCTGACGTGCAAGTTCTCTTTTCGACAGATGATCTCTGATGCACATATTCATATAAAAAATACGCTCATCAGTAGACTTGCACGCAGACATAAGTTTTAAATGGTTTGTCCAACTTAATTGTGTCACCAGTGGTGACACTTTTTCATTATCCTTATAAAGTTCATAAAACTGCTTCATTCTATACAATCCGCGGCGATTAAAACCTTTCAACTCCGGATAATTCTCTGCAAAGAAATCAGCAAGTTTTTGCACAAATGCATCTCCGTATGCAGCAGTTACCGACTGTTTGCTGATATATTCCCCGATTTCCCGATACATCAGAATCAGCTCTTCATTTACTCTACGGTATGCACGCTCCTTTGCAGATTCAATAATATCCACAATTTTTTCAAACTGTTCTCCGTATGGTACTACATCATTCATACTACAAATCCTCTCCGAAAAACTGATCCTATTAATGTTTTTCAAAAAATGCAGAATTCATTTTCCTATTCAGCAGCATAGCAACACCCACCCCGAAAAACACTATGCCGCCAAATGCAAACAGGATAAGAAACACATCGGCTTTTTCTTCATACACCATTTGCAAATCGTCTTCAAAATAGTATACATCTATCGGCTTACCGACGGAAAAATCCGTGCGATATGTGTTCAATTGTACCGTTCGCTTCTCCCCGAGCACATCCAATTCAACATAAGTTGTATAGTCGATGGGAAATTCCTCATCCCCTGTTTCACGTTCATCAATTCTTACAATGTACGCGGTTGCATATATACAGTCCTCTTTTTCTGCAAGCACAACAACATACCTGATTATTCCGAGAACGGCAAACAACAGACCGATAACAACAAAAAGGAGGCTTGCTGCCTTTCTTACTTTCATCTCACAAATCACCTGCATTATTTTTTGTAGTTTAAATCGCCCATATCAACCGGTTCGGATCTGTATCAGCGACTTTCTTCCTGCCGCTGTCGTATTTTCCTGACCAACTACAGATCTCATAATCTCTTGCAGATAAATATTCTATAGAAAATCCCCATTGCTGCGCTAACAATGCGAATGTCAATGTTTCCAACTCGGCTTTTTCAATTTCCCCACCAAAGCCTCTTTTATCTGCCACGTAGAATTCAATCGGTAAAACTTCATCTTTTAATATTTCATGGATGTATTCTTCAACCTCATCCAACTCGTCAAAATGCCTGTGTTGCGTAGCAAAGCAGACAATATACTCACTAAAATCCTCTTTGCCGTCTTTTGAATAGTATTTTTCCGAATATATCTTTATGCATTTCCCATTGTCGGGATTCACAATACTCGCTTCATCCTCTTCAACTGTGAAATCAATCGAATATATCTTCTGAATGTTTTTCAAAAACTCCCATTTTTCCATTTTTTTACCTCCCTGAATATCAATGCAGATGAATTGTCTTTTTTTCGTAATCGAATCAATTTTCCTTTGTCAAAAGACAAACCGTTTCCACATGGGTGGTAGCAATGGAATTGCTAACATACGTTAGCGGAAACATATCTATCCTTTTTGTTGTAGGGAACATGTCAATGATTTGGTACGCAAAATTCTTCGTTCCACTCATCAATATTAATTGCACCTATCGCAATAATTTCAACCTCATTCCATCTATCTTTTATAGATTTTCCATCAAAAATTGGAGCTTCAAATAATTCTTTTGCAGTTTTGAACTCACAACCATCTTCAACATCACAATATCCTACCCAATATGGGAATTCATACTGTGGAAGATAACCTATATAATGCTCAATTTTATGGGGATCGTCTTTAAAAACAAAAGAGGTTTCATCAATATTAGTACACTTTTGGTCAAAAAGATTCAAAAGTTTTTTATATTTCATAATAGTACCTTATATTGTTTAATTTATTTAATCTTCGACAGCAGACACACGGTCTCCACATGGGCACATCGCGGGAACATGTCAAACGGCACGGCATTTTTGACGGTGTAGCCGTTTTCGGACAGAATTGCGCAGTCACGGGCGAGGGTGGCAGGGTCGCAGGACACATAGACGATTCTTTCGGGTGCCATGCGGACAATGGTCTGCAGCAGTGATGCATCACAGCCCTTTCTCGGAGGGTCAACGAGCACACAATCGGGGCGCAGGCTGCGGTTTTCGAGCTCGAGAGCCGCCTTGGCAGCATCACCGCAGATAAATTCGACATTGGTGATGTTATTGAGCTTTGCGTTGATTTTTGCATCGTCGATGGCCTGCGGAACGATTTCCACACCGATGACCTTTTCAAAACGGTCCGCCATCGTCAGACCGATGGTGCCCGTACCGCAATACAGGTCCATGAGCAGCTCTTTTTTACCGCCCAAAGCAAATTCGACAGCCTTTGCATACAGGTTTTCCGCCTGCTGACGGTTGACCTGATAAAATGCGTGCGGTGAAACACGGAAGCGAAGTCCGCAGAGAATGTCCTCCATATAGCCCTTGCCGTCGAGGACGGTGGTCTTTTCACCGAGAATGACATTGGTGTCCTCGGTGTTTTCGTTGATGAGAATACCGACGATATTCTCATTGGTTTTCTTCAGAGAAGTAATAAGCTCCTTTTCCTTGAACACACGATTGCCGTTGATAACAAGGGTCACAAGCAGCTGCCCTGTGGCTTCAGCCTTGCGGATGTAGACATGACGCAAAAGCCCCTTCCCTGTTTTTTCGTCATAGGCAGGGATTTTATAGCGCTCTGCCCAACGCGAAACCGTCCGCAAAATATCGGCAAATTCATTCGGCTGCAAGGCGCAGGAGCGGCAATCGATCACACGGTGGCTGTAAGGGGCATAAAAGCCCGTTTTGAGCCTGCCGTTTTCCATGGACACGGGATATTGTGCCTTGTTGCGGTAGCCTGTGACAACAGGGCTTGCACAAAGCTGTTCAACCTGCACATCGAGGTGGGCAAGCCTTGTGAATGCGTCCTGCACTCTCTGCTGCTTGTGTCTGCATTCGGATTCGTATGTAATGTGACGGAACGAGCAGCCGCCGCAACGCGGAAACACGGGGCAGTTGGCATCCGTTCTGTCGGGTGATGCGGTCAGAATTTTCACGATTTTGCCGATGGCATAGGTCTTTTTCACCTTGATGATAAGCACCTGCAGCACATCACCGACCGCACCGCCTGCAACAAACACAGCCATACCCTCGTAATGTCCGACGGCACTGCCCTCGGCGGTGAAGCCTGTTATGGTCAGCTCGATTTCCTGATTTTTTTGTATCGGTAATTTTTTTGTATCCATAAGCTGTACTTTCCTTGTTATTTTAAACCATGCCGAAGGCCTGCAGAATCAAAGGCAGATATTGCATCAGAAAATAAACTGCAAGGCAGGCAACGGCACTGACCACGGCTGCAGGAACACTGACACCGCCCTTTTGGCGAAGCTTCTGCATATAATCGGGTGCACCTGCATGCTTCTCACGAACAGACAGAATGTCTGATTTTGCCTTTTTGAAATAAAAGCCTGTTGCAAAAAAGCCTGAAAGCAAAGGCAGAAGATAAGAATAGATGCAGTTTGAAATATAAGACCACAGCTCGGTCATTCTGGTGCAATTATCGGCATAGGTCTGCAAGGCAATGGTCATGTTTGCGGTCATGTCATCCATAATCTGCACAACATCCGCACCTGCCTGCTGTGCAAGGGCAAGGGAATCAAAATAGAGTGTTTTTGTGCGTTCCATGTATTCCCAATAAGCAGGGTCATTGATGCAGATAACAGCACCGACAAGCCCCAGCACGGCAAGAAGCCCTAAAAACAGACCGCCGATCTTGTTGAGCTTACGGTAGAAAAACCAGACAGGGCCCAAGGAAATGCTGCTGATGAGTGCAACACCTGCACTCCAGAAGGCCGCCCAGTTCCAGGCAAAGGGACGCTTGAACGCATGCAGTCCCATAAATTTACGGACATAAGCACCCGACTTGTCACCGACATAGGCGGAATATTCAGCTATGCTGATATCGCCGACCGTAGACTGCGGATCAAGACCGCCCCAGGTGCGGTAGTCGGCATACATCTTTTCGCGTTGCTCCTCATCCTGCAGCGGCTCGCCTGCATCTGCAGATGCATTCTGATGAATCGGCTCGTGACAGGCCGTGCAATACAGCTCGTTGATATAATTGCGTGCACCGCAGAACGGACATTCCGTTGTCGGCAATGCACCTGCATCCTGCATCATACGGGCATATTCTTCCTTTTTTTCCGCAACAGTCGGCTGTACAGCCTCGGGTCTTTTCCAGACAAAGCCGCTTTCGTGCTGCTGTGTATTGGCGCAGCAGCCGTGCTCCTGCCAGCAGGCTCTGTGATGCGGTGTTCCGCATACGGGACAAACAACAACATCATCTGTTTCAGAAAAACAATTGCCGCAGTAAGCACAGGGCATATTGAGATATCGCATAATAAAAAAACTTCCTTTTTTTGCATAATCTTCTAATATATTATTATAAGAATAATCTTAAATTTTGCAATAACTTTTAAAAAATTTCAGAGTTTTTGAAAAATGATTGACAGAACGGCAAAACTTTCATATAATAAGTAGTTGGAAATAATTAAAAAGAGGGATTCCCATGTAAGCTTATCCCCTGTTCATACCGTAATAACATGAGAGGATATTTATTATGCTGCAATTTGAAGAATTAAAACAGAAGCTGCTTTTAAATGAAAAGCCCCTTGCAGACCTTGCAGATGCACTCGGCATTAAAAAGATGGAAGAAGAAATTGCACGTCTGGAGGAACAGACCACGCAGGAAACCTTCTGGAACGATGTTGCAAATTCCAACAAAATTCTGCAGAGAATCGCAAACCTCAAGAGCAAGCTCAAGAAGTATACCGACCTCAAGGCTCTTTATGATGACACCCTTGTTCTCATTGAAATGAGCGACGAAATGGAAGATGAATCCATGATCGAGGAATGCACCATGAATGTGGACAAGGTCAAGGAGGACCTTGATGCACAAACGCTGTCCACCCTGCTTTCGGGTCAGTATGACAACAACAATGCCATTCTTACCTTCCATGCAGGTGCAGGCGGAACGGAAGCACAGGACTGGGCTCTGATGCTGTTCCGTATGTATCACCGCTGGGGTGAGCGCCACGGCTTCAAGACCAGCACACTCGACTACCTTGACGGTGAAGAAGCAGGTCTTAAATCCGCCGTTGTGCTGATTGAAGGCGAAAATGCATTCGGCTACCTCAAGAGCGAAATGGGCATTCACCGTCTTGTTCGTGTTTCTCCGTTCGACGCATCAGGCAGAAGACAGACCTCCTTCGCATCTCTCGAGGTCATGCCCGAAATTGACGACACCATCGAGGTTGAAATCCGTCCCGAGGACATCAAGATGGACGTT
>JAZOWJ010000252.1:0-2598 GCA_045659125.1 Acutalibacteraceae bacterium | reverse complement strand
ACCATCAGCTTGACTACAAACTCATCAAAGCACTCGGTGAAGAGTTCTATAATACCTTTAAAGATACAGGCGTCACAAAAATTCTTACAGTGGAAGCTTCAGGCATTGCAATTGCCTGTGCCGCTGCAGAGCATTTTGAGGTGCCTGTTGTATTTGCAAAAAAAGGTCACCACAAGAACGTCGGCACCGATGTTTTCACGGCTGAGGTGCATTCCTTCACAAAAGGCATCACCTACAATATTGCTGTTTCCAAAAAATATCTCAGCGCAGGCGACAAGGTGCTTGTGATTGACGATTTTCTTGCCGACGGACAGGCAGGCCTCGGTCTGCAAAGCATCTGCCAACAGGCAGGCGCACAGATTGTCGGCTTCGGCATTGCCATTGAAAAGGGTTTCCAGAACGGCGGCAAGCTGTTGCGTGAAACCGGCATTCCCGTTCAGTCTTTGGCAATCATTGCTTCCATGACGGATGATTCCATCTGTTTTGCAAGCAACGATTGATAAAGAAATAAAACAGTCCAAAAAAAATTCATTGGAGGATGAACAAAGTGAAAAAGACCCTTAAGATTCTCGCACTTGTACTGTCTCTCTGCATGGTTATCGGCTGCTTCGCAGCTTGCAACAACACTGCAGACGAAACCCTCACCGACGGCAACGTTGCTACTGACGGCAACGCAACCGCAGGCGACATCACCGGCGGCGATGTTGCTACCAACGGCGACGCAGCTGATGAAGTTGCTCTTGATTATTCCGATATCAAGGTTGGCTTTATCTTCCTGCATGCTCCCACCGATTCCACCTACGACAAGAACTTCATGAACGCTGTTGAAGATGTTCAGGCTGCTCTCGGTCTCGCTGACGAACAGGTTATCGTTATGAGCGACATCGCTGAAAGTGAAGCTTGCTACGAAGCAGCTATGGACCTTGTTGACCAGGGCTGCGACATCATCTTCGGTGACTCCTTCGGCCATGAAGACTATCTCATTCAGGCTGCTCAGGAATGCCCGGATGTTCAGTTCTGCCATGCAACCGGTGACAGCGCTCTTGCTGAAAACATTCCCAACTTCCACAACGCATTTGCTCACATCTACGAAGGCCGCTACGTTGCAGGTATCGTTGCAGGTATGAAGCTCAACGAAATGATCGCTAACGGCGAATTCACTGCTGAAGAAGCAAAGATGGGCTATGTCGGCGCATTCCCCTATGCAGAAGTTATCTCCGGCTACACCTCTTTCTATCTTGGTGCAAAGTCTGTTTGCCCCACCGTCACCATGGAAGTAAGATACACCAACTCCTGGTTTGACATCGACGCTGAAAGAACCACTGCTATCGCTCTCATCGAAAGCGGCTGCAAGCTTATCAGCCAGCATGCTGACTCTGAAGGCGCTCCCAAGGCTTGTGAAGAATACGGCGTTCCCAACGTTGCTTACAACGTAAGCACCATCGACATGGGTCCCACCACTGCTCTTATTTCTTCCAAGATCAACTGGGCTCCCTACATGACCTACATGATCGACTGCGTTGTTAAGGGCGAAGAAATCGACCTTGACTGGTGCGGCGGCTTCAACACCGGTTCCGTTGAACTGACTGAACTCAACACTGCTGTTGCAGCAGAAGGCACTCAGGAAGCTATCGACGCTGCTGTCGAAGCATTCAAGAACGGCGAGCTTCATGTTTATGACACCGCTACCTTCACCTTCAACGGCGAAGCTCTTGCTGATGACTTCCAGGCTGACGTTGTTCCCGATGCAGCTTACACTGCAGATACCGATGTTGTTGAAAACGGCTACTTCGCAGAATCCACCTACAGAAGTGCACCTTACTTCAGCATCATCATCGACGGCATCACTGCTGTTGTTGAAGGCTAATTTATAACCACCTGTAAACCACGGGCGGAGCACCAACCCTGCTCCGCCCGAAGTTGTTTTTTAACGAGGCTTGAAAATACACACAGTTTTGCGTGCATTTTCAAGCTCCGCAAGAGAAAAAAGATATGGGAGGCAAACAAATGGAATCAATTGTACCTGCAATTGAATTGCACGGAATATGCAAGTATTTCGGCAAAATCATTGCAAACCAAAACGTGAACCTCGTCGTTGAAAAGGGAGAAATTCTGTCCATCCTCGGCGAAAACGGCAGCGGCAAAACGACCCTCATGAACATGATCGCAGGCATTTATCAGCCTGATGACGGCGTGATTTTCATCAACGGTCAGGAAGCCTCTATCCACTCCCCCAAGGATGCTTTTGCTTACAAAATCGGTATGATTCATCAGCACTTCAAGCTTGTTGATGTATTCACCGCAGCCGAAAACATTGTGCTCGGCATCAAGCAGAAGGGCAAATACGACCTGAAAAAGGAAAAAGAAAATATCCGCACCATCTGCGACAAATACGGCTTTATCATCGATCTTGACAAAAAGATTTATTCCATGTCTGTTTCCGAAAAGCAGACCGTTGAAATCGTCAAGGTGCTTTACAGAGGAGCCGACATCCTTATTCTCGACGAGCCCACCGCTGTTCTGACACCGCAGGAAACCGTCAAGCTCTTTGACGTTATGCGTGCCATGAAGGCAGACGGCAAATCCATCGTCATCATC
>JAZOWJ010000251.1:0-6740 GCA_045659125.1 Acutalibacteraceae bacterium | reverse complement strand
AAAACAAAAGAATCCCTGAAACTATAAAAGGATAATATTTTCTTGAAAATATGTTTTATGCTATGAACAAACTTCGCCTCTCGGCGTACCTTTGTACGCCTTCGGGTACCCAAGAACAAAGCTTTTGCTTTGTTCTTGGCTCAGTTTGTCCATTCTGCGCATTTTTTCCTATCCCCTTTACAGCAATCAAGCAGCTGTGAGAAAACTTAGTTTTTTTACAGCTCCTTTTTTTATATGCAAGTCATAAAAATAAAACCCCGCCGAAGCGGGGTTTCTGCTTTTAATAAACGAAGCTGCTGAACGAAATTGTGTCCTTACGGGTTGCAAAGCCTGTGCCGGTGGTTCTGCCGAAGTTTGCAACATGGATGAGGTTGATTACACCGTCGATGTTGTCGAAATAGTAGGTAACACCCATATCAAGGCTTTCAATCTGTTCGGTCTTCACATCAACAACCATCTTGATGGTGCAGTTCTTGTAGAACAGGTCATAGGTGAGCCAGTTGGAGCCCAGCTTGAACCAGGTCTTGTCTGCCAGCATGCCATCGAAGTGAGAACGGCCTGCAACGGGATAAATGTCAGAAACGAAGGTATCATCCGTGATGGCTTCTTCGGTGTTCATGTTGATGGTGATGATATATTTGCCGTTTTCAAGGATGCAGGAAGCGGACTTGACAGCATCCTCACAAATGAGCTTGCTGCTTACAAGGTTGGAAACAGCAGCATCGGTGTTGCTTTCATAAGAACGAGAGGAATTGATAACAGAAGAGTCATTCTTCATAATGGGGCCAAGATACAGGCTGTAGGTGTTTGTATCCAGGCTGCAGCCGGAGGAGTTGTTGTCTGCATATTCGCCGGTGACCTTCTTTGTGTAGCCTGCACGAAGTCTTGCAGTCTTGTCAAGCACCTTGCTGTAATACTGCAGTATTTCGGTGGTGGTGGAGGGCTTGCTGAGCAGGGTGTCTGCAGAGATATCATCCAGACCGACAGAAACGCGAAGAATTGTACGTGCATCCTTGGAGGTGATAGCAAAGTCACCGTCCACATCAGCCATATAGAGCTGCAAAGCAGAGGGATCCTCAAGGCCTACAGAAAAACGAAGCGCCTTTCTTGCATCACGTGCAGAAACAGCAGTATCCACATCGATATCGCCGGGCTGGCCGAGTACAGTGTGGTTATAACCGTTTGCAGCAGCAAAATCAGCAGCTGCGGTATTGCTGTAAACATAAATCACAGGAACAAAGGTGGTGGGGCTTGTGTAAAGGGTGAAGCAATTGTCCTCAAGCACGGTCACCGAAACGGGAACACGGATAGAGGAAACCTGCCAGCTGACAGAGCCGTCACGGGTGGTGTTGTAGCAGCCCATGAATGCATCGGATGCAATCTCGGTAACGGTGTTGGGAATCATAACATCATTATCGTTACCGCGGTATTTGACCAGACGGTCCTGAATGCAGAAGAAATCGCCTTCGTAATTGTTGTAGTAGGGAGTGTTGGTGAAAACATCAGCACCGATGTAGCTCAGGTCTGCGTCCTCAACAATCACAACAGATTTCAGGGCAGTGCAGTTCATGAAGGCTTCGTCGCCGAGAGAAACAACATTCTGTGTAATTTCAACATTCTGCAGGTTTTTGTTGCCCTTGAATGCGCCGTTACCGATCTTGGTGATGCTCAGCGGAATACTTGCAGATGCAGCATTGCCGACATAAGCAACCAGAGTGGTGCCTGCGATGATGAAATCGGTGGGATACTGGGTAAACCATTTTGTGCCCTTGAAGGAGTCAACACCGGTGGTCAGTTCCACATCGGAAACAAACTGCACATCAGCAAGATTGGAGCAGCCTGCAAAAGCATTGTCACCGATGGTGATATTTTTGCCTTCAAAAACAACGGTTTTCAGATTCTTACAGTTTGCAAAAGCAGAATCCTCGATCACAACGTCACCCTTGATAACAACCTTTTCAAGCGATGCAAGGCCTGCGAATGCCTGTGCGCCGATTGTAAAGCGGGTATCAAACTGACCGATCAGCTCTTCACCGAGAAGATCCATATAGGTCGGATACAGATCGGGGATTACAACCTCTTTAAGATAGGTATTATATTTATCAGCATCGGAATCAGCACCTGCTTTTTCAAATGCGAAGGCCTTTGCCTTGACACTCTTGAGCAGGAAATCGCTCATGCCGTTGACAACTGTGGCAGGAATTTCGAGAACTCCATCATCGTTGAGAGAACCGTCATAGCCGTTGACGGTGCAAACAATGTAATAGCCGAGGGTTTCACCTGCACTTGCATAGCGCAGTGTAAAATCACCACCTGCAGCAGAAGCGGATACAAGACCGCAGCCGAGCAGCATAACAGCAGTCAGCAAAAGAGCGATCAGTTTTTTTGCGGATTTCTTCATAATTGAAATTCCTCCTGTTTGGTTCTGGCACACCTATGGCATAGGTATGTATGGTAAGATTATACGACTTATTATACAAGTTGTCAATTGTTTTGTTAATTTTTTTACCAAAATGAACTTTATAATTAAAGGGTAAAAATATATAAAAAACAATCTTGCAATCAAGTAAGCAGGTATGGTATTATATTTTTATATGTTTTTCGACAACAGAATTTACATAATCTTACAGGAGGACGGTTCATTTGATACGGATACTCAAACTGATAAAGCCGCACAGAAAAACACTGATTCTCAGCATTGTTTTTTCAACGCTGTACACCATCATGCAGCTTCTTCTTCCCTTTTATACCCGTCGCATCTACAGCGAGGGCATTGTTGTGTATGATATGGATAAGATCGTTGAAATCGGCATCGGTATGCTCGGACTGACCTTGTTGAGCATTGCCCTGTCGTTTTTAAGCACTTATTTTTCAACCCGTACCTCGGTGGAATATTCCCGCACACTGCGCAACGATATGTTCACAAAGGTTTCATCCCTTTGCCAGAGCGATATCGACAAAATCAGCGTATCCTCACTCATCACCCGTACCACCAATGACGTCAAGCAGGTGCATGATGTGATTCTGAATGTGCTCAAATCCATTCTGCCCGTCCCGATCATGCTCATCGGCGGTCTTGTGATGGCATTCACACTCAGCCGTGACCTTGCAAGCGCATCCATGTCCTTCATTCCTATGCTGGCCGTGGTTGCTATTGTGATGCTCATTGTCATCATGCCGATGTACAGCAAAATGCAGAAAAAGCTCGACCAGCTCAATCAGCTCATGCGTGAAAAAATCGGCGGTATCCGCGTCATTCGTGCCTTCAACAAAACCGCACATGAGGACAAGCGCTTTGCTGATACAAACCTTGAACTGACGGGTCTTGCCCTGCGTGCAAGCCGCATCATGAGTGGCATACTGCCATTTGTAATGATGGCACTGTACGGTCTGCTGTGTGCACTGATGTATATTGCCGTGCGCAATGCAGACGCACTTGACCCTGTCTCACAGGAACAGGAGCTGCTGAACACCATCCCGAATCTGCAGATGTTCTTAAGCTTTTTCACCATGATTTTCGGCGGTGTCACAACGGTTGTTTCCATTGTTGTCAGCATTCCGCGTGCATCTGTTTCCGCAAAACGACTCAATGAGGTGTATGATTGCACAACAGATGTTCCCGAGCCCGAAAACCCTGTTCCCATGCAGCAGGATATGCGCGGTGTTGTGGAATTCAGAAATGTATCCTTCCGCTACAAGCCCGTGCCGAAGGACAATAAAAAGAAGAAAAGAAAAGCGGCTCCAAAAAAAGCCGCTCCGACCGAAAGCAAGCCCGTTGAGCTGGATGAAAACAAAAAGAAGAAGCGCACTGACCGTGATGCGGTGCATAATATCAGCTTCACCTGCCGTCCCGGTGAGGTAACAGCCATCATCGGCATCACCGGCTGCGGCAAATCATCCCTCGTCAACCTGATTCCCCGTATGTACGATGTAACCGAGGGTGAAATCCTCATCGGCGGTGTTAATGTAAAAGACCTTGCCGCACAGGAGCTTAACCGCAGCATTGCCCTGATTCCGCAGCAGGCCTTCCTGTTCAGCGGCACAGTCGCAGAAAACATCCGATACGGAAAGCAGGATGCAACGGATGCAGAAATCTGGAAGGCGCTTGAAATTGCCCAGGCCAAGAGCTTCGTTGCAGCCATGCCCGACGGAATTGAAAGCTTTGTCAGCCAGGCAGGCAAGAACTATTCGGGCGGTCAGAAGCAGCGACTGTCCATTGCAAGAGCTATTGTCAAGAATGCGGATATCTGCATTTTCGACGACAGCTTCTCGGCACTTGACCTTGCAACCGACGCAAGACTTCGTGCTGCATTGCGTGAAAACATGAAGGATACAAACATTATTATAGTTACCCAGCGTGTGGGCACTGCCATCAATGCAGACCGCATCATTGTGCTTGAAGACGGTGAGGCTGTCGGCATCGGCACCCATGAGGAGCTGCTCGGCAGCTGTGAAATCTACAAGGAAATCGTTGCTTCCCAGCTCGAAGACAATACCGATGAGGAGGTGGGTGCATGAGCTACAAAACCTCCGTCAAAAAGGAAATCGAGCAATACGATAACCGAAAATATGCCGCTTACAGCAAAAACACAAGCGAGGAAATGAAAAAGCCGAAGAATGCCAAGGGCACAACCCTGCGCTTCTTTGCACTCATCAAGCCCCATGCTGTCCCCATGTTCTTTGTCTGCTTCTTCGCTGTGGCAAGCACACTCGTCAACGTCATCGCACCCGAATACATGGCCAACGTGGTCAACCTGCTCGACGAAAGCATCAAAGCAAAAATCGCCTTCGGCGGCAATATTGATTTCGGCCCCATTCTCAAGGAACTGCTGATCATGGCAGGTGTTTATGCCGTCAGCGCACTGCTGTCCTTCGGGCAATCTTTTGTTTCTGCAGGTGTTTCGCAGAAGCTTGTCTGTTCGGTCAGAGCACAGGTCAATGAAAAGCTCTCCCGCCTTCCCCTTCGTTATTTTGACAAAAAGACCAAGGGCGAAATCATCAGCACTGTCATGAACGACATCGACAATCTTTCGGGCAGCCTGCAGAACAGTCTGCTGACCGTTGTAACAGGTGTTGTACAGGTTATCGGCAGCTTCGGCATGATGGTTCGTACCGGCAACTGGCTGATGACCCTGCTTGCCGTTGCACTGGTTCCCTTTACGGGCTTTATTTCCTACCGCATTTCCAAAATTTCCAAAAAGTGGTTCCGCCGTTATTGGGATACCCTCGGCAGTATGAACGGTCACATCGAGGAAATGTATGCAGGCCACAGCATCATCCGCATTTTCGGCCACGAGCAGCGCTCTGTGGATGAATTCAGACAAATCAACGGCAGCCTGTGCCGCAACGCATTCATGGCAAACATGATTTCGGGCTTGCTGACTCCCATTCTCACCTTTGTCAAGAACCTGAACTATGTTGTGCTTTGCATCGTCGGCGGCGCTTATTACATCGCCAACCACCTGCTTGCAACAGGCGGCAGTGTGCAATCCAAATACCCTGCCATGGTAAAATTCATGCAGTATACCATGAAGAATGCAGGCAGCATGGGGCTGGGCGATATTCAGGCATTCCTGTCCTATTCATCCAACTTCACCTCTCCCATTATCAACATTTCAAAAATTATCAACAATATCCAGTCCTCTCTTGCATGCGCAGAACGCGTGTTTGACCTGTTGGACGAGGAAGAGCAGGCAGCGGACGTGACCACCAATGAGCCGACCGAAACCGCCAAGGGACACATTGAATTCAAGGATGTTTCCTTCCGTTATGTCGAAGACAGACCGCTGATTGACAACCTCAACCTCACCGCAGCACCGGGCAACCTGATTGCCATTGTCGGCCCCACCGGTGCAGGAAAAACAACCATCGTCAATCTGCTGATGCGCTTCTATGACATTCAGAGCGGTCAGATCCTGCTCGACGGCACTGACATCAACACCATGTCACGCGATGCACTGCGCAGCAACTTCGGCATGGTTCTGCAGGACACATGGCTGTTCAAGGGCACCATCCGCGACAACATCGCCTACAGCAAGCCCGACGCAACGGACGAAGAGATCCGTGCTGCAGCAGAAGCCGCAAACATCAGCGAATTCATCGATTCCCTGCCCGACGGCTACAACACCCTGCTTGCCGAGGACGGCACCAACCTTTCGCAGGGTCAGAGACAGCTGCTGACCATAGCCCGTGCCGTGCTTGCCAATCCACCTGTGCTGATTCTTGACGAAGCAACAAGCTCCGTTGACACAAGAACAGAGCTGAAAATTCAGCTTGCCATGAAAAACCTGATGAAGGGCAGAACAAGCTTTGTCATCGCACACCGACTTTCCACCATCAAGAGCGCCGACAATATCCTTGTTATGCGCAAGGGACATATCGTTGAGCAAGGCACCCACAAGCAGCTGCTTGAGGCCGACGGCTTCTATGCCCTGCTTTACAACAGCCAGTACACCGAAGGCATTCCGCCCGAGGATGACGAATAAGTAACAAGCCAAAGCCTGCAGGCTGCCGTTTACAGCGGTCATCTTGCAGGCTTTTGTTTTTTGCATAATCATACCCATGCAGCAACAAAAAATAAAGAATGCACACATTTTCTTTATGTTTTTTTAATTTCCCTCTTGATTTTGTGAAAGTTTTAGTATATAATACTGCTACATTTGAATATCGGGGTGTGGCGAAGTTTGGTATCGCGCTTGGTTCGGGACCAAGAGGCCATGGGTTCAAGTCCCGTCACTCCG
>JAZOWJ010000250.1:0-7930 GCA_045659125.1 Acutalibacteraceae bacterium | reverse complement strand
ATGAATACAAGGAAATCATCACAAAGGAATGTGCAGACAACCTCAACGGCTTCTCTGTACCGCGTGACATTCAGGTAATCGACGCACTGCCGAGAACCAGAATGGAAAAAATTGACTTCCTGAAGCTGACAGAAATTCTTTAATTTCAGAATAAGGTGTTGCGAGAGAGGAGCAATTCTTTTTCGCAACATTTTTTGCTGATTTGTGCAATATTTTGTTTTCTATTGTTGACAAGTGCCTTTATTTTTAATAAAATAGGAGCGTTAATTTTTAAATCCGTTTGGAGGAAAAATAAAATGATGAAAAGACCGCAATTTACAGTGCATGATCTTCTGCCTACATTTGACAATATGAGCATTTATGAATACTTTCTTGCCAGCACATGGCATCACAAGGAGGATTATGCCATTCTGCAGTTCATGGGCAAGGATCACATGCGCTCTGAATTCCTTGCTGATGTGGATGCATTGTCCTATTATTTCAAAGAAGAGCTCGGCATGAAGCCCGGCGATGCTTTCACACTGTTTACCCCTAACACCATTGAAGAAATCGTAATGCTGTTTGCACTCAACAAAATCGGCTGCATTACCTCTTTGGTTCATCCCCTGATTCCTTCTGAAGCTATGCGTTCTTCTGTTGAATACACCAAATCCAAGGGAATTCTGATTCTGGATGCAATGGCACCTGCACACGCAAAGACCTTGCAGGAAATGGGCGTTAAGGTTATTGTTTGTGCACCTGCAATTTATGCGGTTCCCGAAGAAAAGAAGTTCGCAATCCGTCCGAATGAACAGGCATTGGCTGCCTGCGGTGAAGGCTTCAAGTATGAATTCTTCGGCGACATTCTTGCAAGAAATCAGGGCAAATCTGCAGAATGCCTCATTCGCAACGGCAATGCAACAGCCCTTTACATGAACGGCGGCGGCACAACAGGTGTCAGCAGAACCATCCGCCTGTCCTCCAAAAATATCAATGCGGCTATCAACGATTCCACAGACGCATTCATTGCTTTCGACTGCCCTGCCGGCACATACGCAAACATTTCTGCTCTTCCGTTCTTCCATGCGTTCGGTCTTTGTGCTGTTCTGCTTGCTTCCCTGTTCTCGGGACAGAAGAGCATTATCATGCCCAAATTCGATGTTGACGAATATATCAAGCTTCTCAAGAACAACAAGATTTTTGAAATCGTCGGTGTTCCGAACATGTTCCGCAAGCTGCTTGATACCCCCGAATTCTACGGTGAGCACCTCAAGCATGTGCGTTATGCATACATCGGCGGTGACAATGTTCCGTTTGATTTCCTCAACCGCTTCAACACCATCATGGCAGAAAACGGCTCCATTGCTCTGTTGATGGCAGGATACGGTCTGACAGAATGCAGTGCCTGCGACACCACAAACTCGCTGTGGGCATACAAGCCCGGCACGGTCGGAACGGATCTTGTTTATTCTCACATTGAAATTTTTGATGATGATTATAACATTGTTCCGCGCGGTACGGTTGGTGAGGTCGGTCTGTCCGGTGAGGTTGTCATGCAGGGCTACCTGATGCCCGACGGCAGAGAAAACGAGGGTGTTTACATTGACAAAAACGGTGAAAGATGGGTCATGACCGGTGACCTTGCAAAGATGGATGAAGAAGGCTTCATCACATTCATTGCAAGAAAGAAGCGTCTGATCATCATTGCCGGCTTCAATGTATTCCCTGCTGATATTGAAAATCTGCTTGAGCCGCTTCCCTTCCTGCATGAATGCTGCGCAGTACAGGGTTATGACGAAGATAAGAAGGCAATTGTTCGTCTGTATATGACCTTATCCGAAGAGGGCGACATTGCAAAGCTTGATGAATACAAGAAGATCATCACAGACATGTGCGCAGAGTCCCTTAACTCCTATTCCGTCCCCAGAGATATCCGTGTTCTGGATGCCATGCCGAGAACCAGAATGGAAAAGATTGACTTTGTAAGCCTGACTGAAAAGCTCGATTGATTTTTTAAAGCAATACAAACAAAAAAAGTGACAGCATCCGATTGTTGTCACTTTTTTATGGAAGTTTATTATTCCTTTTTGCAAATTTAATTTATTTTAATAATGTATTGACTATTTACTCTGATTTGTATATAATACGAATTATCTCAACTATTAAACATTTTAACAGGAGATTGTTCATAATTCAAAAGCCTCAATTCACAATGAAAGATATTCTGCCGCATTATGCAGACATGAATTGCTATGAGTATTTTCTTGCCTGCACACAGCACATCAAAGAGGATTATCCGATTCTGCAGTTTATGGGAACCGATCATCTGCGCTCGGAAATTCTTGCAGACATTGACGCCCTGGCTTTTTACTTCAAGGAAGAGCTCAAATTCAATGTCGGTGATGTTTTCACCTTATTCACACCCAATACGATTGAAGAGGTTGTTATTCTTTTTGCACTCAACAAAATCGGTTGCATCGCAAGCCTTTTGCACCCGATGTTTCCGTCGGATGCTATGCGCTCTGCCATGGAATTCACAAAATCAAAGGGCATTCTGATTCCTGATTTTTCTTTTGCAAAGCATGCGCAAGCACTCGGCAGAATGGGTGTGCAGGTTATTGTTTCAACCCCTGCACAATACGCCGTAAGCACAAAAGACAAATTGACAGTAAAGCCCGATGCAGCGCACATTGCTGCTGCAGATGGGGCATGCAATTTCATATTCTACGGCGATATTCTTTGTAAGCACCAAGGCAAATCCGTACAGGGAATTTCCCGTAGCGGTGCACTTGTCGGCTTTTATATGAACGGTGGCGGCACAACAGGTCAGAGCAAAACCATTATGCTGTCATCCTCCAACATCAATGCAGCCATCAACAACAAATTCTCGCTCATGATTCCCAACGATGATGCGCCCGGCAGCAAAGCAAACATTGCTGCACTTCCGTTTTTCCATTGCTTCGGTCTTTGCTGCACCCTGCTTTGTGCTATTTTTGCAGGTAACAAATGCATTCTGATGATGAGCTTCAATGCTGATGATTACATTGATATTCTCAAGAAAAATCCCTGCTATGATCTTGTAGGTGTGCCGAATATGTATCGCAAGCTGCTTGATCATCCGAATTTCCCCGGCGAACATCTGCAGCATATTAAATATGCCTACATCGGCGGTGACAATGTTCCGTTTGAATTCATGAACCGTTTTAACACATTCATGCAGGACAACGGCTCAACCGCTATTCTGATGCCGGGCTACGGACTGACCGAATGCAGTGCATGTGATTGCTCGAACATTCTGTGGAACACAAAGCCGGGTACCGTCGGCACAGACTTTGAAACATCCCGCATTGTGATTCTTGATGAAAACAAAAAGGAGGTTCCTGTCGGTACAGTCGGTGAGGTTGCCATTACAGGTGACTGTGTCATGAAAGGCTATCTGACCGAGGACGGAAGACCCGACGAGGGTATTTATTTTGACGAAAACGGCACAAGATGGGGGCTGGCAGGCGACCTTGCAAAGATGGATGAAGACCGTTTCCTGACCTTCATTGCAAGAAAGAAGCGACTTATCATCATTTCGGGCTACAATGTATTCCCTGCTGATATTGAAAATCTGATTGAAACACTACCCTTTGTTCATGAAAACTGTGCTGTGCAGGGCTATGACGAACAAGGCAGAGCCATTGTCCGCCTGTATATCACACTCGCAGAAGGTGCTGACATTGCAAACCTTGACGAATACAAAAGAATTATCGTCGAAAGCTGCGAAGCACATCTTAATCGTTTTTCCGTTCCGAGAGATATTTGCGTCATTGATAAAATGCCGCGAACACGAATGGATAAAATCGATTTTGTAAGCCTTACTCAAACTCTCAACTGACAAAAAAGGGATGCAAAAAAAAGCGCAGACTATATAAATTAAAATAATAAAAGGGGTTCTGCATGCTGTTAAGCACAACAGAGCCCCTTTAAATAATGTGCTTTGTTTTTGCTCGGTTTGAGCGTTCTGTGTCTTTTTTTCGATCCCTTAAAAAAGGAGCTGTAAAAACTATCGTTTTTTACAGCTCCTTTTATGCTATTAGTAAGGCAAAACCTGAACGGCAAAGGAGAATTCCTTTTCATCCACCTTCATGGACGAATAGCCGATGCGGTAAAGGGTAGAAACAACGGTGTCATCAAGTGCAACGAGCTCATCATGGTGCTTTGTATTACGAAGCATATCGTTTGTGAAATGCAGGGCCTTGAACGAGAAGCCATTGCTTGCCTGTGCATAAAAACGGACACGATTGCCGTTTTCATCAGCAAGAGCGGCATATTTTGTTCCGAAACGTGCACTCGATTCCTGCGGGGCAATATAGGGCTCATACAAGTCAGTTACAGTGGATTCATACAAGCCTGCCTGCGTGCTCTGCCAGCGCTCCGCATAGGATTCATGCGGGCCGTAGCCGTAATATTCGGCCTTTTCAAAGCCTGCAGCAAGCTTCCATTCAAAGCCGAACTGCGGCAAGGCAGGTGCATTGTGCGTAACCTTGACATCACTGTTGACTGTCAGCGAGCCGTCCTTTTTAACGGTGTAGGTCAGTCTTATATGCATGGCAGGCGGCATAGCTGCTGCAGCAAGGGATACATCCGCAACAATGACCGCATTGCCGTTTTCATCCGTAGTCATGGATGTATTATAGCACTTATGACGCAATCTGTCATAACGAGCACGATTCCATGTTTCATCCATCCATCTTGTGTTATAGCGCCATGGACGGTAAACGGAAATTGCCAGAGGAGCCGTCAGCAAATTCTCTTCATTCTTGCAAAGGGCTGTCAGAAGACCTGTCAAGCGGTCAACGGTGTACTGCACATCACCGACAGTGACAACATACTCCAAAGCCTTTTCTTCTGTCCTGATTTCATCTTCAACCGTATCAGCTGCAGCCATAACGGCTTCAGACAAAATGAACTGTGCAAATGCGACCTCATAATCCGCTTGCGCCCATTCATTGGCCTGCTTCTGACGGAAGGAAAGATTGAGTGTTGCGTTGCCTTTAAATTCGGTATCAGCAAACAAAGCAAATTCCTTGGTCTGCTGAGCTGCAATGCAAAGCTCGTCCAGACGACCGTCCGCAATCAGCTTGCCGTCCTGCTGCAGATTCCATATTGCATAGAATTCATCACTCGAAGTAAAAAACTTCTTATTTTTGATGCTGACAACACCCTTTTCATAGGAAACAGCAAAGGGCTCATAGACCTTCTTCATGTCATAATAACCGGGACGAAGGGAACGATCCGGATACACAAGACCGTCCAAACAGCACACAAAATCGTTGGGCTCTTCACCCCAGTCGCCACCGTAGCGGTATTTCGGATTTTCCTTCGTGCCGATGTTAACGGCATGGTCGGAAAATTCCCAGATACAGGCGCCGAAATATTTATCAACATCCTCAAAGCCATCCCAATGCTTATAAACATCACCCGTGCTCATGGAATCAACATATTCGCAATAGAAGAACGGCTTTGTGAGGCTCGGGTCATTGAGATATTCCTCGAGATATTCAATGGTGGCATACATGCGGCTTTCAACATCGGAAATATCGGTAAAGTCCTTATTGACTCTTTCCTGATATTCAAGACGTGCATTTTCATAATGAATCAGCGCTCTTTCATCACGAGAACGGATGTATGCTGCCATGTGGCGGTGGTTATCACCGCAGCCTGATTCATTGCCCAAGGACCACAGAACAACGCAACCGCGGTTTTTGTCACGTTCAAACAGACGAACGGCGCGGTCCACGCAGATATCCTTCCATGCAGGATCATCACACAGGAATGACCAGTAATCCCAATACCAGTCGCCGTAGTTATAGCCCATACCGTGGGTTTCAAGGTCTGCTTCATCGACCATCATAAAGCCGAGTCTGTCGCACATTTCCATAAATCGCGGATCATTGGGATAATGTGAAGTGCGGATCATATTAACATTGGCACGCTTCATCAGATACAGGTCATTGAGCATTTCCTCCACCGTGACGGCAAAGCCTGTTTCGGGGTGGTTATCATGGCGGTTGACACCCTTTGCCTTGACCTTGACACCATTCAGAAGCACGGTGCTGTTTTTGATTTCAAAACGGCGGATGGCAATCTGCTGACTGATGCATTCCGTGCCGCAGGTGATGAAGAATTCATAGAGTCCGGGCTGTTCGGGATTCCACAGAACGGGATTTTCAAGTGTAACTTTGAAATTGCCGTTTTCAACGCCGTTCTGACCGACAGGTGCACCGTCGGGGTCACGAAGGCTCCATGCAAGCATGGTGGGCTGTGTAAAATCGACATCCACAAAAATATCAACCGATTTGAGGTCTTCACTGACCATAGGCTTGATAAAGATATCACGGATACATTTTTCATCGCGTTCAAGCACATAAACATCTCTGAAAATACCGCAAAGACGGAAAAAGTCCTGATCCTCGAGATATGTGCCGACACAGTATTTGACAACAAGCAGCTCAATTTTATTTTCACCGTCAACAAGGTAATCGGTTATATCAAATTCGCTTGTGGAATGGCTGACACTGCTGAAGCCGACAAAACGGTCATTGATCCACAGATAGAAGCAGGGTGCAACACCCTCAAAGTTAAGCCAATAAAGCTTGTTTTCTTTTTTTGTGAAGTTGAATTTTCTTCTGTAAAAGCCGCCGGGGATATCATCGGGCAGATGAGGAGGATCCACGGGGAACGGATAGTCCTGATTGATATACTGCGGAGGATCATAATTGCGGTCGGTATAGGTCTGCCAGCATCTCGGCACGGTGACGGTGTCGGGGCAGACAATATTTTCCGCAAAGCCCTCCTTTGCAACACCGACTCGTTCCACATCGGGAATAAAGCAGAAATCCCATTCTCCGTTGAGAAGATAAAACAGCTCTGATTTTTCACGGGGTACATCCTTGCAGTCATGTGTGTTAAAGGGTATGAAATAGGCACGGGGTGCCATGGTATTCACATGAATATTTTCCAATTGACGATGATATTGTAATGCCATTTTTTATATCCTTCCTGTATTGATAAGATTAACAATTTGTTTTTTTGCCTTTTTGGCTTCAGGTGTCGGATAGAACGGATAACAGTGGTTACCGCCCTCCTGCTCTGTGTAAGTCAGCTGCACACCGTCAGCAAGTGCCTTTTCACGATAGATTCTGCAATCGGGAAGCAGCATTTCCCTTTTGCCGACAAACAATGCTGTTTTTGCAAGGCCGACATTTGAGCCGAACAAGGGGCTCAACCTCGGGTCCTGCAGGTCAGTATCCCCTGCCCATGCTTTTGCAATTGTGACAAGACCTCTTCTTGAAAGATTGGGGTCGAGCTTATCCAAAGCATCCATATCATCATTGGACATGGAAGCATCCACCCAAGGTGAAATAAGAATCAGCTGATCGGGCTGCGGAAGCTGCGTTTTCAGCAAATCCTGTGCAAATGCAAGAGCAAGGCCGCCGCCTGCGGAATCACCGAGAAAAATAATATTTTCAGCATCCGTGTGCTTCAGTAATTCTCCGTAAAGTGCATAAAGCATTGTGTAGGCCTGCTCGTAGGTATGCACGGGGGTTTTGTTATAAACAGGAGCTATAACTGCCGCACCTGTTTGCTGAATGACATACTTTATAAAATTCCATTGAAACACAACAGGCTGTTCAAGGTAAGCACCGCCGTGCAGATAAACAATAAACTGCTTTGGTTTTATGTCCCTTTTTTGTATGTAAACAACATCGGTATCACACAAGCGATAATAATCGACCTGTGCATTCATACGCACCGAGGACGGAATTTTATAGGGCTTTGCAGACACCTTTGCACAATGGGACATATACAGCGGACATAATTTTTCGCTGTTGTAAACTCGTTTCATGCCGACGGCACGGATAACACCGCTTGAAAAAGCCGCCATAAAGCTTCTCATATACTC
>JAZOWJ010000249.1:0-13527 GCA_045659125.1 Acutalibacteraceae bacterium | reverse complement strand
AGGAAGGATAAAATATTATATATATTGACAATTTTTGCGCAGTCCTGTATAATTATTTTAATTATGTAATGAGGAGAACAATATGTATAACCGAATTATAAAAAGATTTTTTGATATTCTTTCTTCGGGGCTGGGCATTCTTGTATTGTCCCCCGTGCTGGCACTGCTTGCAATTCTGATTAAAGCGGACAGTCCCGGCCCGGTATTTTTCAAGCAAAAGCGAGTCGGCAAGGGTAAAAAGCATTTTATGATCTACAAATTCCGCACCATGCGTACGGATGCTCCGCATGACACCCCCACCGACCAGCTGTCTGACCCGATGCGCTTTATCACCCGCACAGGCCGCTTCCTTCGCAAAACAAGCCTTGATGAGCTGCCGCAGCTGTTCAACATATTCAAGGGTGAAATGTCTGTTATCGGTCCGCGACCTGCCCTGTGGAATCAGTATGACCTGATTGAGGAGCGCGACAAATACGGTGCTAATGACCTGCGTCCGGGGCTTACGGGTTGGGCACAGATCAACGGCAGAGATGAGCTCCCTATCCCCGTAAAAGCAGGGCTTGACGGTGAATACACAAAAAAAATCAGTCTGTTTTTTGACATCAAATGCCTCATCGGCACCGTGACTGCAGTTTTGTTCAGCAAGGGTGTTGTGGAAGGCGACACAGGCAAAAACAAAAACAACGAAGGATAATTTTTGAATCATGGATATTAAAAACAAGCGCAAATGGCTGCTGCTGATGATCGATATCGCCTGCTTCTTCGGCGTTTATATTGCATCCGCATTCATCGCCATGCACTCCTCGTCGAGTATTGCAATCAACCGTGAGGGCTATATGCTGAACCTGACCATATTCCTGGTCTGCCTGATTGCAAGCCGCGTTATCATCCGCGTTTATTCCAATGTCTGGCGCTATGCAAACTCCAAGGCTTACCTGCAGATGGTCATTGCAGATACCATCGGCGGTGTTGCGGCACTGTTTATCACTTATTCCCTCAACGCAAGCCTGCAAACCTATTTCGGCATCTGGCAGTCGGCCTCGGTCGTTGCGTTGTTTGATGTTCTGACACTGACCTCGCGTTTTGCCTATCAGCAATACTACAGACACCTGAATGTGCAGCTTACGGATCTGAACAAAATCGGTGTTGCCATTGTCGGTGCAGGTCAGATCGGCTCACTGCTTGCTGAGGAGCTGCTTTATAATCCCTCGTCACACTACCGCCCCATTTGCTTTATTGACACAAACAACGAAAAAATCGGCGGCAGAGTTTCGGGACTCAAGGTCTATGCCGAAAACGAAAAAACAATTGAGCAGATCAAATCCCTGCCTGTGCAGGAAATCTTTATTGCATTGCCCAATATTGACAACGCAATGGCCGCCAAGCTGCACAGCTTTTATTCGCAGACAGGCTGCAAGGTCAAGATGTATGACTTCCCTGTCAAAACCAACACCGATGAAAACGGAGAAGGCAAGAGAGTGCTTCGCGAGCTGCACATTGAGGATCTTTTGTTCCGTGACAGCATGAAGATCAACAACGAGCGCAGTGAGCAGTATTACAAGGACAAATGCATTCTTGTAACAGGCTGCGGCTCCATCGGCAGTGAAATCTGCCGTCAGATTGCAAAGCTCGGTCCGAAAAAGCTTGTTATTTTTGATATTTACGAAAACAATGCCTACGATATTCAGCAGGAGCTGATCCGCAAATACGGCGACAGGCTTCCCATTGCAGTGGAAATCGGCTCCGTGCGTGACCGTGCAAGGCTTGATACGGTTTTCGGAGCCTACAAGCCTGATATTGTTTTCCATGCAGCCGCACACAAGCATGTGCCCCTGATGGAGCAAAGCAATTGCGAGGCCATCAAAAACAACTGTATCGGCACGGCCAACACCGCCGACATGGCAGAAAAGCACGGTGTTAAAAAGTTTATTCTTATTTCCACAGACAAGGCGGTCAACCCGACCAATGTGATGGGTGCTTCCAAGCGTGTCTGCGAAATGGTGATTCAGTGCAGAACCGACTCGAAAACCTCCTTTGCGGCAGTTCGCTTCGGCAATGTGCTCGGATCCAACGGCTCGGTCATTCCGCTGTTCAGAAAGCAGATTGAAAAGGGCGGCCCCATTACACTGACCGACAAGCGCATTATCCGCTACTTTATGACCATTCCCGAGGCTTCGCAGCTTGTGATGCTTGCAGGTGCCATGGCCAACAGCGGTGACCTGTTTGTGCTGAACATGGGCAAGCCCGTAAAAATTCTTGACCTTGCAGAAAACATGATCCGTCTGAGCGGTCTGCGTCCGTATGAGGACATTGACATCATTGAGGTCGGTCTGCGCCCGGGTGAAAAGCTGTATGAGGAGCTGCTGATCAAGGACGAAAACCTGACCAAAACCGACAACGACATGATTTTCATTGAGCATGACACACCTCTGACCCGTGAGGAAATGCAAGAAAATCTGCAGCTGCTGCAGAATGCGGTCAGAGAATCTGAAGACATGGGCAACAGCGATGCGGTCAAAAAGGCGCTCAAAAAGGTGGTAAAAACCTATTTTGATCCCGAGGAAATCAACCGCAATGCGGAAGATTCGGAAGAAATGAAAACGCAGAAAAATGCATAAAGATAAGGAGCAGACCATTGATGTCTGCTCCTTTTTATTTTGCAAGGCTGCCTATAAAATTATTGTATTTCCTGCTCGAGCGCATCAAACGCAGGAGTGGAGAAAAATTCCGACAAGGTTATATCCAACCCGTCGCATAATTTTTTAATTGTAACAACAGAAACATCGCGTCTGCGTTCATCCATCATGCTGTATACCGTAGACGGTGTAATGCCTGCACTGTTCGCCAGCTCATTGAGCTTCATATTTCGTTCTGTGCACAATTCACGAAAGCGCTGTGCCACAACATCCTTGACACCCATGATTCTCACCTCAGGGATATTGTAGGATTTATTACGCATTACCGTATACGCACTTGCGTAATTGTGAAAAATATGTTATACTGAAAAAACAGGGAGGGTTGGAAAATGCAATGTAAAAATCAATTTGTATCTATCAATCAAACGGAAGCTGCTTGCTTGACGCCGTTGAATTGGATATTAGCGGCTTATGCACAAGCTGCATTTATCCCGATATTGATGAAGTCGTCCTGACAAAAGCAAAGCAAGAATTATTGGCAAAATACGAAAGCGAAGCAGCAGATAATTTATAAAAGCTTAAAAATGCAAAGAAGCAGGCCTGTCGGTCTGCTCCTTTTTTGTTATTTCTGATAAGTGTCAAAGCGGGGGCATTTGCCTGCAATAAACTGCAAAAAGGCTTGCAGCTCCTCCTGCGAAGCAAAACAGCTGACAGGTACCAAAACAGCCTTTGCTGCGCCGGTGTGAATATAGATAGCCTGCCCGGGAATATAGCTGATCCGCTCAAAGGCTGTGTAATTCTGCTTCGTAGTGCTGTCGGGTGCGGTTTCAACATAATATTCATCGTAAAACTCCAGCTGTGCAACAGGGGTGTAGGAAAGCTTGCCTGCTTTTTTTTGTGACTGCAGGCTGCGTTGCAGTGTTTTTTTGTAAAATCTCGGATAAATCAGAACAGCCGACAGCATGAGAGCCAGCATGATAACCGATGAAACAGCCGCCGTTGCCAGTGAAGCATAATGCTTATAATTCGTAACAAACGACAAAAGCGCAAAACCGATGCTCAACAGAATCAGCATCAGATTCATTTTGTTTTTCTGCTTTTTTCCGTAGGGTGAACGCAAAAACCAGAATACATTAAAATCGAGATAATCCGACTCGGTTACATTTACATATAAATTAAACCTCATATTTCATCATCCTCCTTGCGTTATTGCAAACAGCATTCTTGTCAGGCTTTGATTTTCTTGCCGAGCTGATAGCATGCCACGGCAGAAGCACCCGCCACATTCAGAGAGTCCACACCGTGATACATCGGAATTTTCACGGTGTAATCGCAGTCGGCAATGGTGGCATCGGCAAGGCCGTCCCCTTCTGTGCCCATGATGACAGCAAGCTTTTCTTCCTGCATTAAATTCGGGTCATCAATGGAAACAGAATCGTCCTTGAGCGCCATGGCAACGGTTTTGAAGCCGAGTGCTTTGATTTCTGCCAAGCTATTGTCGGTCGCAAAGGTCCAGTCAATCTGAAAAACCGTGCCCATGCTGACCCTTGCAGCGCGTCTGTAAAGCGGATCCGAGCAGCCGGGGGTAAGAATGACCGCATCCATACCCAGTGCTGCAGCGGAACGGATGATTGCCCCCACATTTGTCGGATTCATAACCCTGTCGAGAATGACAATACGGCTTCTGCCTTCGCAGATTTCTTTGACAGAGCGAAGCTTTTTGCGTTTCATGGCACACAGCATGCCTCTTGTGAGCTTGAAGCCTGTCAGCTGCGTCAGCACATCGAACGCGGCACAGAAAACAGGCACATCCCCGATTCTGTCAAGAATGCGTTTTCCCTCGCCCTCGATGTGGCATTTTTCCATCAGGCAGGACACAGGCTCATAGCCTGCATCGAGTGCGCGTTCAATCACCTTTGGGCTTTCCGCAATGAACAAGCCCTTTTCGGGAAATTCCCTGTTCAGCAGCTGCACCTCGGTCAGTCGTGCATAAACATCAAGCTCGGCAGCCTGAAAATCTGTGATTTCAATAATATTCCTCATGCGATACTCCAACAATGTTTAAATTGCACTTCAGCTGCGTTTTTGTTCAGCAACAGCATTATAACATATTCTGCAAGCAATTACAATAAACACAAGGACAGGAGCAAAAAAAATAAGGACCTGCGAACAGGTCCTCAGATTTATTTTATGCCGTATAATCGGGATAGGTAACGGTGCGGCCTGTGAAAAGCTCAATGACCGACTGATAAAGCTTCATAAAGCCCTGCTGCACAGTACCCTTGACAGCAAGCTCAAAAGCAAGTCTGGATGAATATTTGTCGCCGTTTTCCTTGGCGGCTTCGATATAGCTGAAATCAAACACATCAAACAGGCGTTCAACTCTTGTGGTATAAGATGAGGTATCGTTTTCATCGATTTCAACCACACGGTAGCCGTACTGCGTGGTGTATGCAAGCCCCTTATAACGGGTCATGGGTGAGGTGTAGATGTCAATATTCTGATTTCTTACACCGAATGCATTGGTGTGGTCATGGCCTGTGAACATGGCAAGCACATCGCCGTTTTCAACCAAGGCATCAAACTGTCCGTCGTTATAATAGCCGGGACAGGGCTTTTCGTTGAGCGTGCCGTAGTTTGTCTGCGCTTCATCAAACATATAGTATTCTTCCTCGTTATAAATATGCTTGATTGCAAAGGGCTTTTTGGAATCTGCCTTCTGCAGAACATCATAAATTTCGGGCACGATGATATGCTGGAACACAACCGAATGGACTGTTTCACCGCCGTTTGCTTCTTTAAGCTGTGCTGCGGTTTGCTTGTACCATTCAATCTGCTCGGATCTTACTCTGTCATAGTGACGCGGCTCGTCCTCATCGTAATCACCCGAGTCGAAGACCCAGATGTTGAACTTCACATCGTCACTGTCGGATGCAAGCACGGGAATGTTGAAGGTTGCGCAGTTATGGAAGGCATTTGCATCCTCTGCCGTAATAACACAGGAAAAGGTCTTGTAATACTCCATGATATCAGCTCTTGTCATCGGACCTGCTTCCGAGTCATGATTGCCGAAGGTGACGGCAACGGGAATATCCCTTGACTCAAAAATGTTCATCAGTGCGTTGATAATTTTCTTTGTTTCTTGTGTGTCCTCATAAGGCTTTGTGTTGTCCCCTGTCAGCACAACGAGGTCGGGCTTTTCCACATCGCAGGCCTCTTCAATGACCCATACAGAAGAATCAAAATGCTTGTCATTGGCAAGATGCGGGTCTGCAATATGTAAAATTTTAAGCTTTCCGTCGGAATTGAAGCGGATGCTTGTGTCCGTTACATTCTGTGCATCTGCAGGTGCATAGTTTATGCGTTCATTTGCAGGGTCAAGCTCAAAAAAGACAATACCTGCCACAAGCTGCACAACCAGCACAGCCAGCACAATAAGAATTATCTTTTTGGATGCTTTCATCTTTTTCATTTTTTCATCTCCTGATACAATGGTGATGTAATGATTATAGTACAATAAAAATAATTGTCAAAAAAATTTTATATCCGCAATCGGGCAAGAATTATAAGCACTTTCCGCCGGATACCCTGATGACCTGCCCTGTAATCATTCTTGCCTGCTCACTGCAAAGGAACAAGGCTGTTTGTGCAATATCTTCAGGCTGTATGAGCTGCCCCATGGGAATCAACGGAAGCACTGCCTTTTCCAGGGCTTCATCAATCCACCCTGTTTGCGTGGGGCCGGGCGCAATGCAATTCACAGTGATTGCGTACTGTGCAACCTCAAGCGCAATGCTTCGCGTGAGCGCTTCAAGGCTTGCCTTGCTGGCACCGTATGTGATTTGCCCTGCAAAAATTTGCGCTGCATCTGTAGAAATATTGATAATTCTGCCGTAGTCACCGCGGTTTCGGATAAATTCCCTTGTCATCAGAAGGCTTCCGCGGACATTCACCGCAAAAACATCGTCAATCACCTGCTGCGTAACGGTTTCGATTGTGTCGCAGCCTGTTTCATCGTCAGTTGCCGCATTATTGCACAGAATGTCAACGCGTCCGAATTTTTCAAGCACTGCAGAATAAATTTCCTTAACAGCCGCTTCATCGGCAATATCACTTTCCAAGGAAATATAATCCGCGTTCATTTCCTTAAGCCTGCATTCAACCGCAGCCGTGTCGCCTGCCGTGGCAGCATAATAGCGGTCTGCACCGTTTTTGTTTACGGCATTCGCATCAAAAGGTCTGTTTGTCTTTTTATAAATCAAGGCTACCTTTGCCCCCTCGCGTGCGAAAGCGAGTGCCGTTGCAGCACCGATTCCCCACGGATTGTTGGCACCTGTAATAACAGCAACCCTGTTTTTTAATCCGTAATCAACCATACTGTTTTCCTCCTGACCTGCCGTTACATGCTCAAAATGCTCAGCAAAGACAGATACCGTTCTGTTTTTTGTCGGATGTCATTTTCGCTGACACCGTAATAAATGTACAGATCCTTTGCGATTGCCCGAAAGCGCTTCATTGCCTTTTTGCTGCCCGAAAAGGATACACCGAAGGTATGATGTGCTTCATCTGCTTCAATAACAAAAATATCGTCGCCTGCTTTGATTGCATAAGCACAGCCAACAGCAGAATCCTTACGCATTTCGCAGGCAGCTGCACCGTAGGTTTTTTCTGCATACGCCAGCAATTCATCAAGCGTGCGTGCACCTGCGGTTATTTTCTTTGCGGCTCTTTTGCGCCTTTGCCGACACAGAGCCGTGCGAAGCCTGATTTTAAGCGGCGGCTTTTTCGATTTTCCGCCGACAAAAACACCGCTCGGACCGTCTGCACCGCCAATGATTGCAACGGCCTCGGCATGATGAAATTCACTGTTCATGTTCGTTCCCTGTCCGTCAGATTTTTTATGGAAATGAGTATAGCACAGCAGCTGTAAAAATGCAAATGCGTGAAAGTGCCGACAAAAGCAGTGCTTTGCTGTGAAAATTCCTGCAGCAAGCAGCTTTATTCTGTATACAAAACAACAGGACCGTAAAGTCCGCCTGACAGAGAGTCCTTTGCATAATCAAGCTCTGCTTCAAAATAAGGCGAAAGCTCCTTGATGCTCCATTTGTCAAAATAATGGCTGTGCAAATACCAATTTGCCGATGTGTTGGTTACAACAATTTTCAAGCTGTTTTCCTTTTGCAGCAGTCCTGCAGGGATTTCCAGGCGATACGGCGGCATAATTGAAGCACCCAAAAGGCGGTCGTTCAGATAAACAGCTGCAGCAAAATGAACTTCTCCGAGATCTATTATGCCGCTTTTGCCTGCTTTTTCCGCAGGCAGTGTGAACACAGTCTCATAAATGCCGCTTCCCGAATAATCACTGCCGACACATTCTGCCCAATCGCCAAGCTGCACGGGCATTGCCTTTTCGGAATGCACAATGCTTTCAAAGCCGTTTTCACCGCAGACAAGCTCCTCGTCCTTTCGAAACAGCAGCTCGCCGATGATATCGAATCGGCTGTTGCAGGTCGGTTTATCCTGAATGTCGTATATTTCATCTGTCAGCAAAACAACAGCCGTTTCACCCGTGGCAAGAGAAAGCCGCAGGGTTGCGTTTTCGGCTTGCAAATTCTGCAATTTTCCGCTTTGCAAATCAAGCAGATACCCTTTTGATGACGGCAGGACGGCACAAAAAGTATGGTTTTCCTCCGATTCATTGAACAGGATAAACACTTCTGCATTCTTCGCCTTTCTGTGCATTGCACGCAGACCGACACCATCAAGCTGCAGCACAGGCTTCAAATCGGATACATCACAGGAAGCAACACCGCCGCAGCCGACAAAGCAATCAATTGCTTTTTGTGTTGCCTCGGGAATGAATGCGCTTGCCGGTATGATAATGCGCTTGTATGCAGCCGTGCCGATACGCACAATGCCGTCGTCGGTTATGCGTGCAGCCTGCAAGGCATCATCATCGATGATATCAAAATCGACCGCCATATCCTCAAGCCTTCTTCCGAGGGCTTCGAATTGCTTTGCAACGGCTTCGGCATTATATCTGCCCTGAAAATCGGAAACAGGATAATACAGTGCGGTTTCGCAAACGCGCTCCCCAAGCGAAGCGATATAAGACAGGCGCTCTACATAACGGTTAAACTGACCGAGATAGCGATAATAAGGCTGTCTCTGCGTGAAAACCGGAAGCTCCTGCGCAAGAAGCTGTCCTGCTCTGCCCAAGGGGAAATTAAACGGATTGAAAATGTTTATTCCGCGCACAGCCTGATAGCCGACGGTGTAGCGCATCATATCATAGGTAAGACCGGGACCTGCAACACCGAAAATTTCACTCATGGCAAGTCCTGAACCGTTTTGTGCTGCCACCGAGGAAGCATATCGCGGATAGAAGCCGTTGTAAGCATTCATATCATTTCTGATGCAGACCTTACTTTCGGGATAAAGCTGGCGCCATATTACATCTATACCGGGAATATCAAAGCAACGCATCGCACGCATAAGATTGAAATTGCAGCCACCGTTTACACAGCCGTCAGGGCTGTGGTCCTTATCGAGATGTCCCGTAAAAGCAAGACCTTTTTCATTGGCCCATTTTTTGCAGGGTAAAAGATAATTTTCGCAAAAAGCATGGCTGCACAAATCATACCATCGGCGCAAAATGTGTGCATTTTCTGCGGTGGCTGCCTGTTTTCCCTCAAGCAAGGCAATGTGCGGCAGGATGGATTCACCGTACAGTGCTTCATAGCGATCTGTCAGCTCCTTATTGAAAACAGCAAACGATGCTTTGGGCTCATCTGTGAATACCGCGCTGACATATTGAGAAAATTCCTCGCCCATTGCAGCGGCATATTTGTCGTGCGTGATTTCTATAAAATATTCTGTTGCTTTTTTGTTGAGTAAATCGGGATACGCTGATTTTCCGACCGCATATTCGGGATGGTCTTTTACAACCCTACCGCAGGCACTGCCCGACGGCCAACCGCCCTCGTCATAGATCCAGCAGCGCATCCCCCTGTCATTTCCCTGCTTGATTGCATAAGCACACAGTGCAAAAAATTCGTCTGTGAGATAATCAGGTGTCAGATTGGTGGGCATGCTGCCGGGACGAAACTCATTGGGCTCGGGCAGAATATAAAAGGCCCTGATGCCGAGTTCCTGCATTTCTTGCAGCTGTGTGTCTATGATTTCTTTTGTGCAGACATCGTTCCACACCCATATATACACAGGGGCATACGAGGCGGACGGCGAAAGAAAGCTGTTTATATCAAAAAAAAGATTATCGTTCATCTTAAACATCCTTACTGTATCTGCCTTGCTTTTTCAGGCTCTTTACAAAGCAGCTTATCGATATAACCATAACAGTATAAAGCAATGCAAGCAAAATCGGATATACCTTTATTCCGAACACACCGCTTACAAGGCTTACCATCGCAGGTGCAAGCATAACACCGATATATGCAAAGGCAATCTGCGAGCCCATAATGGCTTGCGACACCTCTTTGCCGAAATTGTGCGGTGTCAGATGAATCATATTCGGATAAATGGAGCCGTTGCCCAATCCGACAAGAAACAAGCCGACAACCGTTACCGCACCGTGCATGGGCAAAAGCATCAGCACAATGGCAGGTGCAAGAATTGCACAGCCGATAAAAATACGCTTCCATGTTTTAATTTTTTCAGCAAGCAAGCCCGAAGCAAAGCGGCCTATGGTCATTCCCGCATAATAAATCGTGAGTGCAATTGCACCGTTGGAAACCGCAAAGCCCTTTGCTTCTACCAGATATGTGCTTCCCCAGACACCGCAGGCATACTCAATTGCATTCGTCATAAGCATGATAACCCATACTTTTCTTACTTCTGCTTTTTTGATCATTTGCGCAACGGAAAGGGAGATTCGGCTTTCCTCTTCGGCTTGCTGTGACGAAGCGCTTTTTTTCCACAACGGAAGCGAGGCCAGCAGAAGAATTGCAATTGCAAGCTGCACATAAAACGAATAGCGGTATCCGCCACGCCAGCCGACATTGCTGAAGGCCTGCGACATAATATAAGGACTCAATGATACGCCCACACCGTAAAAGCAATGCAGAAAATTCATGTGGCTTGCCTTGCAGTGAAGCGCCACATAATTGTTAAGCCCTGCATCAATTGCGCCTGCACCAAGCCCTGCAACAACGGCCAAAGGAATCATAAGCCAAAAGGACGGCACAAGCGAAAAACCAAGCAAGGAAATCGCAGTCATGGCAGTACTGAAGGCTGTTACCCTTGCTGTGCCCGCTTTATTGAGAATTTTTGTGCTGAACATGCTTGAAAGCACCGTGCAGCCCGAAAGCACAAACGTGAGAATGCTCACCGATTCAACAGGAACACCGAGCTCTGCATGCATTGCAGGCCATGCAGACCCGAGAAGTGAATCAGGAATGCCGAGCCCTATGAATGCAATATAAATTACAACAAAAAGTATGGTTGACATCTGTAAATCCTTCCGCAGATAAATCTTAAAAAAATATTACTTATCGACTATACCATAAATCAACAGAATTTACAAGAATCACAAGCAATAATAAGATTATCGGATTTTTTCGGTCACATATAAAGCTTACGGGCAGCGTCCGTAGCGGAGCTGCCCGTGGTTTCGGATTATTCAAATAAAGTTTTTGTGCCTGCGGTATATGCAAACGGCACAAAGCCTGCGTCAAGTGCAGGGCTGTTGAGCGCAAGTGTGAAATCACGGCCTTCGGCATCCTTGAACAAGGGGTCGGCGAAAACTGCGTTGTTATAATAGCCTCGTGCGGTCATGATGACCATGGATTTTCTTTCAAAGAAGCTCATGGAGTCACCCGAATACACATTGCCGCCGTGCTCATAATCCCAATAAAGGTTGCTGTCATCCACAAACCAGTCGCGTTCGGTTGTGAGCGCATACATGGTCGCATGGTCGGTAACGAGAATATTATTGGAAAGGGTCAGGGAGTTATGGTCCTCATTTCTTGTGATTCGGAATGCACCGTCGCCGCCAAAGGCAAAGATATTGTTTCTGACAATGTTTTCTTTGCCGTAATGCTGATGGAAGGTCTGCGAGGAGCAGTCATAAACAAGGTTATTTTCAACAAGCATTCCGCTTGAGCCTTCATCCAGATAGATTCCCCAGCCGCCGTAGCCGTATCTGCCTTCATCGCAGCCGACATTGTAAATCACATTGCCGCTGATGACCGTATCGGGCTGAATGCCGAGGGTGTAGATTGCACCCATATCGGAAAGCCAGCCGTTGCCGATGTCATAAATCAGGTTATCGCAGATTCTGATGTTGTTGGTCGAGTTAGCGGAATAACCCCAGTTCCAGCCGACGGAAATGCCCGTGTACCAGCCGTCGTGAATTTCGTTGTTTGTAAGGTCGCAGTCGATGGCATGGGTCAGAAGAATGCCGATTGCATTGTTGAAGATTCTGCCGTAGCTGCTGATGTGGCAATCTGTCACATCAATATTACGGGTCGAGGCAGGCACAACAAAATCACCGTGAATAAACACTGCATTTGCGCCGATTTCATTGAACATACAGCTTGCGATTGCACAGTCGGCGGCAGCCTTGTCAAACTTCACTGCAGTGTATGAAATATTTTCAAAACGGCAATCCGTGAAATTGATGCCCGAGGAAGCGGTGATGTTGATGGCCGCAGGTGTTTCAAAGGCGGCCTGCGGATGGGTTGCACCGTATTCTATGATGCTGTACAAGGGATGCGATTCCTCGAAAACCTTGCCCGAGAACGAGCCTTCTTTGCCTACATAATCCCAGTCGGTATGCTCAAAGCGGATGCCTTGGAAGGAAATGTTCTTTGCGCTGTCAATATTCAGAAGCTGTTCGGAAACGCCTGCATAAAGCACGGTGTTATCGACAGTATCTCCCTGTTCGGGGATATAGTAAAGCTTTTCTTCCGTGCGGTCAAGATACCATTCACCCGGCTGTGAAAGTGCTTCTTTTACATTTTCAAAAATAAAATTGTCTTCCACTCTGACAGTCATTGCAGTCGGCTTTCTTGTTTCGACTCTGCCGTTTTCAGCATTGACAGAATGCAGCGGCAGCAGCTCATCACACCAGAAATGCATGATTCTTACAGAAATATCTTCCATATTCGAGAAGCTGAGAAGATCAGCGGGATTTGCATAAAAGACAACGGATTTGGTGAAGAACTGTGCTTCATTTTCGGGCACCATGGCTTCATCTGTTTTGGGGTCGGCAACCTGCAGCAGACCCTCCTTCGGATAACTCGGACGGGAAAGCCTTTTGTTGCCCTTGAAAAGGGAATGGAAATAATCACTTTCGTTTTCAATCGGCAGGTCGGTCACAAAAGCCCTGACGCCGTTGATTTCGGTTTCGGTCCAGCCTGCAATCGCCTTTGCACCGGAAAACGAAACATTTTCATCGGGACACGAGCGATAAAGCACATTGCCTCTGTCTTCAGCGGTGAATGCAACTGCTTCGTCAATAAAATAAGTGCCTTCTCTGAACCAGACGGTAATCGTCTCATCGGATGTATTGCTTTTGAGAAGCTCTTTTGCTTTTTCAATGGTTTTCAGCGGTGCTTCGGGGGTGCCCTCGTTGCTGTCGTCCCCGTCGGGCGCTACCATAAGGTCATGCTCTCCGAAAACAAATTCACCCTCATCAAAAGCTACCTTGACCTGCTCGGCAGGCTCGGGGAATACGGGTGTGATGTCGTCAGGAGAACAGAGAACCGCTGTCAGCATTGTTATAAAAGAAGTTAAAACAGCCATGACTCTTGCAAAAAAATCTTTCATAAAAACAGACCTCACTTATAATAATAACTATGGGAAGTTGAGAAGGTGTTTTTCACACCTTCTCAACACCAAATCTGCGATTTGGTGTCAAATTTTCTTAAAA
>JAZOWJ010000248.1:0-6111 GCA_045659125.1 Acutalibacteraceae bacterium | reverse complement strand
CAACTAAAAACAAAACTGACTCCGCTTGAAAAACGAAGTCAGTATGTCGCTTAAAACTTAATCATTTCTACCTCAGGGGTGTTTTTTGTGCTGTCCGTACAAATTGGGGCAGTGCATAATATTCCGAAAGGCATTTTATTTTTCTTTTTTTTGCATTTTTGTTACATTCAGATATTTGTGTGTGTAGACCAAAAACACCGTTCTCGTGGCGGTGTTTTTTTGCTTTATAGGAAACTGCGTTTCCATAAAGCAAAAAATATTATATGTCCCTCCGTCGCCCGCTTCGCGTGCTCGGAGATGGACTATTCGAAAACGGTCGCCGCGTTACGGCGAAGCCGTTTTCTTGTATTTGCAAGCCGGATGCTTTATCTGACACCGTGGCACAGTGCAAAACCAAAGGCAAAATATTGTCTTTATAAATTTATATAAAATGCAATATGTGTATAAAAATAACATAATTGTAAAAATCAGATGCTTGCAGTTTACAATTTATTCATATATTTGCATAAAATCCACAAACAGTGAACACTTTGTTCATTGCTTTTTTTGCCTGTTTATTGTATTATAAAAGGCAGAAAAGCAACGGAGAATAAGAATGGCAAGTGAAAACATCGGACGAGGCGGACTTTCCTCTGTTTTATTTGATAAAAAAACAAAAGACAAGCCCGACAATGCACGCTACAACAAAGAAGCGGCCGCCTTGCGGTCAGCTTTTTTGGCGGCAGGGAAGCCTGCAAGTCTGCAGGAGCTGCTTGTTCGTGCAGCAGATATTTATGCGGATCGCACACAGGTTGTTGAATTTGCTGCAGGCGGAAGACAGTCTTATTCCGCAAAACAGCTTTGTGCGGATGCCGCCATGCTTGCCGAAGCATTGCATCATAAAGGATTTGCAGGGAAAAATATCGGCATTATCGGAAAAAACAGTTACGCATGGATGGTTTCCTTTTTTGGAGTCAGCTGTGGTGTGGGTACTGCTGTTGCGCTCGACAAGGAGCTCAATGCCGATAAACTGCAGCTGCTGATTCAAAAGGCTGACCTTGCGCTTGTTTTGTATGATGAAGCTCTGCGGAAAACCGTTTTTGACGCTGCAGGAGATGTACCCTGCATCTCCTTCAAAGCAAAGACCGACGGTGAAGCTGACCTGCAGGCAATGCTTGCCGAGGGGCGGGAGCTTGCAGGCAATGCGGCGCCCTTTGCACATCGCGGTGTGCAGACGGATGACATTGCGGCCATTGTGTTCACATCGGGCACCACGGGGGCAAATAAGGGTGTTATGCTGACGCACGGCAACCTTGTGGAAAATGCATATTCCCTCGCAGGTGTGCTGCCGTCCATGGCCTCTGCGTTGTCGGTGCTGCCGATGAATCATGTCTTTGAGCTCGGCTGCACGGTGCTGACAGCTATTACCATCAACGCGGTGCTGTATATCAATGACAGCCTTCGTCATTTTATGAAAAACGCAGTGTCCTGCCAACCGCAGATGATTGTTGTTGTGCCTGCGTTTATTGATTTCTTATATAAAGAGCTCGACAGCCAACTGAAAAAGAACGGCATCAAGGGTGGTGTTGCAGCTGCTGCAAATGCACCTGCGCCGATTCGTGCCGTTATAAAAAAGACGGTGGAAAATCACTTCGGCGGTGCATTGCCGTATTTTGCCTGTGGCGGTGCTGCAGTGCGCAAGGACTATTTGCAGGCACTGCTTGCACTCGGCTTTGAAATTTTTCTCGGCTACGGTCTGAGTGAATCTGCACCCATTGCGGCGCTGAATATGAATGCAAGGCAGAAGCCCGAGTCGGTCGGACTCCCGATTTCCGCAACAAGCTGTTTTAAAATCGATAATCCTGACCGTGACGGCGTTGGTGAAATCCTGCTGTGCGGTAAAAATATCTGCGCAGGCTATTATAAGGATGCGCAAGCCACACAGCAAAGCTTTGCAGACGGCTGGTTTTATACAGGTGACTACGGCAAAACCGATGCCGACGGTGAGCTGATCATCACGGGCAGAAAAAAGAATCTCATTGTGCTGGACAACGGCAAAAACATCTGTCCCGAGGAAATCGAAAGCTATCTTCTGAACAATGTCAAGGGCCTGCGTGAAGCGGTTGTGTTTGAAAGCTGCAAACAGTTCGGCGAAACCGAAAATAAGGTCATCGCTGCTGCAGTTTCCGTGCAGCCCGAGGATTTTCCCGGCATGAGCATCACGCAGCTCGAGCATAAAATCAAGGAAGCGCTTGTGGCGGCATCCTTCAGGCTGCCGGCGTTTATGCGCATCGGCGATGCTGAAATTTTTATGACCGAGTTTCCGAAAACCGCAACCATGAAAATAATAAGACAATCTGTTGTTGACTTGTATAACAGACGAAAAGGGGAAGAAAAAAATGTTGAATGAACTGAAAAAACTGATCTGTGACCGCCTCGGAACAGATCCCGACACCATTACCGAAAAAACCAACCTTTTGTATGAGCTCGGTGCGGATTCTCTGACACTTGTCAGCCTTGTGGGGGATGTGGAGGATTATTTTGATATCTCCATTGACGATGCAGACCTTGCACAGCTTGCAACCGTCGGTGATCTTGCTGTTCTGATCGAACAGCTCAAGAATTAAAAAATAAATTTTTTGGGAGACAGCAAAAAAACTTATGTTTTGCTGTCCCTTTTTTTGTAAAATTACTTGTAATAACTGCGAAAGAATTGTATAATAATATAAAATATGTAAAAAACGGAGAAATATAACATGGCTATGTCTCTTGCCGATAAGCTTACCCTGCTGCGCCTGCAGAACGGATATACAAAGGAAGATGTTGCCCGTCGTCTGTCTGTGTCGGAAAACGATGTTTATGCATGGGAAAGCGGTGCTGCAAGCCCCGATTTGTCTGTGCTGCCGAGAATTGCAGCCGTCTATTCCATCACGGTTGATGCACTGCTGAATCCCGATGTGATTCCTACACCTGCACAGCAGGCCCAGACACCGCCTCCGCCCTCTTATAATCAACAGCCCTATCAGAATAATAATCAGAATGCAGACGGCTTTGAGCAGATGAAAAACGAAGCCAAGGGATTTTTGTTCAGCAAGCTGTTTGAATTTGCAGATTCCTGCACCATCATGGCCAGACACCGTGCAACGGCAAGGCTGATGTTCCTGTTTCCGTTTCCGCTGGTCATTCTCTTTGCCTATTTGTTTGCAGGCTTTGTGCTGCATCTCTGGCATCCGGCATGGATTATGTTTCTGCTCATTCCGTGCTATTACATGGTCGCAGCATCCCTTCGCACCAAAACAAGAAAAGGATTCTTCCTTGTGCAGCCCGTGCCGATTGTAATCGTCATGCTGTTCCTGTTGATTGGCTTTGGACTTAACATCTGGCATCCGACCTGGGTTTTGTTCCTGTTTATTCCCGCTTATTATTGGTTTGTTGCTGTGTTTGTACGCGGCAGAAAAAGAAGATAACATAAAAACAGGGTGTCGGACATTAAGTCTGACACCCTGTCAATTCATTCAATAATTTTTCAAAGGCGGCGGCAAAGTGCTCGTCGTCTTCTTTTGTGCGCTTTCGCGGGCCCTTGAGGTGATTTTTTGCACTGCTTCTGCGTGCCTTGGCGCTTGCTGCACGCTCAAACAAAAGGCGGTCAATGTTGTGCTTTGTAAAGCGCATACCGCTTTGATGTAAGCAGAAGCAGCCCTTACCGAGTGCCATAGCGGCCACACCGTAATCCTGCGTAATCACAATATCGCCCTTTTTGCAGCGGTTGATAAGCGCTATGTCCACCGCATCTCGACCTGCGCCGATGGTGATGACCTCGGAAATGTCCGAAAACAGAACATGGTTGGTGTCGCACAGCAGAACGCAGGGAATGGAGTAACGGTGCGCAAGCTGCTCGGCAATTCTTGTTACGGGGCAGGCATCTGCATCAATGTAAACGGTCATGCTTCGGGTGTGATTTCCCAATAAGCCACGCGTTCACGCAGGTGTGTATAGGAAATATACAGCTTGTCATCCTTGCAGGTGATGGCAGGATAGGAGTATTCGCCGGGCTTTACCTCAAGGTTCATCACATTGGTGAAGCTTTCGCCGTCATCAGTGGATACGGCAAGGGTCAGCGGATAACGGTCGCCCCAGTTTTCCTTGATGGGGTTATAAAGAAGCCACAATCTGCCCTTTGAATCCTGTGTCAGGTCAAGCCCCGAGTTGTTGTTGGGAAGGCTTGTTCTGTAGGGCTTGCACCATGTGATGCCGAGGTCCAGTGAATCACTGCGGTATACGGCGCCCTGATTGGTGCGAAGCAGGCAGTGCACGGAGCTGTCCTCACTCTGCCACAATGTCGGCTGAATCATCTGCACCCAGTTTCTTCTGTATTTCGGTCTTTCCATGGGTGTCTGCTTTTCCCATGTCAGGCCGTCATCCTCCGAGCGGTCAATAAAGGGAATCCACATCTTGTTCTGCTCGGTGGATGCAGGGGCAAGCACAGTGCCGTCCTGCAGGCGCAGGCACTTGTTTTTGACAGGACCTCTGCCGCCGGAGGTATCTCCGGGTACAAGCTCCTGCGGTGCAGACCAGGTGTTTCCGCCGTCCTCGGAAATAACATATTTTGTAATCCAGTGCGGAATGGTCTGCCCGTATTTATAGTAGAGGATGATTTTGCCGTCCTCACGCAGATGCAGAACGGGGTTCCAGTGTGCAACATCGCGCTCATCGGAAATACGCACGGGCTCACCCCATGCATCATCCTTGCGGATGGCAGCCCAGATGCCGACATCATCAGCACCCTCTCTCTGACCTGCAAACCAGGCCGTCAGCACCGTGCCGTCAGGCAGGGGAAGCACCGTGGATGCGTGGCAGGAGGGAGCTTTGGAATTGAAAAGAAAAACATATTCTTTTTTTGCTTCGAGGATCATACTATCATCCTTTCATTCATTCTTTAATCACATTATATCATAATTTGTTGCAGGCCGTCAATCATAAATTCAAACGATGCTTGCATTCGTTTTGCAATAATAGTATAATATATTTTTAAGGAGTGATATACATGAAATTTTCCGAAATGAAATATGAACGCGTAGACATTGCAGATTTGTCTGCTGCGTATGATCAGCTGACCGCACAGGTGAACAATGCCCAAAACGAAAATGATGTTTTTGCGGCCTTCAATGAGCATGAAAGACTTTCCTCTCATGCCGAAACCATGATCACTTTAACCTACATCCGTCATTCCATTGACACCACGGATGCTTTTTATGAAGCCGAAAACGATTTTTATGATGAAAACTCTCCGTTTCTCACCGAAAAGCTGGCAGCCTTCCAGAATGCACTGCTTGCAAGCCGCTTCTTGCCGCAGCTGAAGGAAAAATACGGTGCGCTGATGTTTGTCAATGCTGAGCTTGAAAACCGCGCCTTCAAGCCCGAAATTGTACCGCTGCTGCAACAGGAAAACAAGCTGTGCAGCCAATATGCAAAGCTGGTAGCCTCCGCAAAAATCGAATTCGACGGCAAGGAGCTGACCTTGTCCGAGCTGTCACCCTATAAAAAGAGTGCAGACCGTGCAGTCCGCAAGGCAGCCTTTGAGGCGGATGCCGCATTCTATAAATCCCACGAGGCAGAATTGGACGACATTTATGATGCGCTCATTTCCGTGCGTACCAAAATTGCAAACGAGCTCGGCTTTGATTCGTTCACAAAGGTTGCGTATCTGCGCCTGAAAAGAAATTGCTATACCCCTGCCATGGTGCAGAAATTCCGCGATGCGGTCAAGGCAGATATTGTACCGCTTTGCGCAAAGCTTGCCGATCTGCAGAAGCAGCGCATCGGCATTGATGAGCTGCATTATTACGATAATGACTTTTTGTTCCCCGAGGCCAATCCGCGTCCTGTCGGCTCTGCGGAGGATATCCTTGCAGCAGGCAGAAAAATGTATGAGGAAATGTCCCCCGAAACCGCAGAATTTGTGGCAGAGCTTTATGACAACGAGCTGCTCGATGTGCTCTCACGCAAGGGCAAGCAGGTCGGCGGCTATTGCACCTTCCTGCCCGATTACAAGGCTTCGTTCATTTTTTCCAACTTCAACGGCACGGCAGACGATGTTGAGGTGCTGACCCACGAGGCAGGTCATGCCTTTGC
>JAZOWJ010000247.1:0-8897 GCA_045659125.1 Acutalibacteraceae bacterium | reverse complement strand
CCGAACGAGGCTGATTACCATTGCCAACTTCGCCTCGGGCTTCTTTGGTGAAAACCTGCCTGCACAGATCATGACCATTCTGCTGGATCTGATTGACAACAAGGCCATCAAGAGCAAAATGACCATTGATATGCAGCTGCGCGGTGCATTTGTCGGCATGGGTGCCGCTACCACCATTATTGCCAGCGGTATGTCGTTCTGGTTCTTCTCAATCTCAAAGGAACGTGTTATGCAGTCCATTTCCACCCCGAGCATCAAGGATTCGCTTCGTTCCGTTATCAACAACAAGCCCATTCTTCTGTTGACCCTTTCTGAATTCCTTGCAGGCTTCGGCATTTCGGGCAGTGAAACCGATTACTACATCGACGTTCTGCACTTTGCTTCGATGGTACTGTTTGCAGGTATTCCTGCTGTACCCATCACTCCCATTTCCTATTCCTTCGTGCCGTGGTTCAGACGCAAATTCTCCAGCCGTCTGCTGTATATCGTCAGCAAGAACATCGGCAATTTCCTTTACATTTTCGTGTTCCTGTTCGGCTGCATCGGCTTCAATCCCAGAACCTACAAGGGCGGTCTGTATCGCAAAAAGCTTCCCATGTTCTTTGCCATGGCATTGTGGGAAATGATTTTCTGCCTGTTCTACGGTCTTCGTTCCGTTATCAGCACCGAGCTTTACAACGAATCCATGGACTACTGCGAATGGAAAAACGGTTACCGCACCGAAGCCATGACCAGTGTGGCCAAGGGGCTTGCTGCCAAGGTTTCCACCTCGGTCAGCGGTATTGTCACCACTGCACTCAAAAAGCTTGTCGGCTACGATCAGAGTGCATGGGCAGACGACAGAGAGCAGACCGATAAGGTCAAGTTCTTCATCTTTGCTATGTTTACAATTATTCCCGTTCTCACAGGCTCGTTCGGCATTGTTCCGATGCTGTTCTATGACCTGGGTGGTAAAAAGAAAGAATTGATGTATGCCGAGCTTCTTGCCCGCAGAAAGGAAGCCAGCATCTCCGCATCCGAGGGTGACCTTGATTCCATCCGCGAAATGGAAGAAAAGCTCAAGGCTGCACGCGATCATAAATAATTTTTCAAACCGTTTGCTTTGGCGAACGGTTTATTTATAAAAAAAATACTGACATGTATAAATAAATTTTTTTTATTGCTATTTAGTACGATTTGTAAAAAATATTAGCATTTTACATGTATTTGTGGTATGATAGTTGCAAGCAGTGTTTGCTTAAGAAGAGAGGATAATAAAAATGCAAAGAAAACTAAAAAAAATCCGAAAAAATCCTAAAGAAACAAACAGAAAATGGTTGTGGATTTGTCTTCCTTTGGCAATCTTTTTGCTTTGCTCCTCTTTGGGACTTTCTTGGGGAATACGAGTATTCTTATTGCAAATTTTTCATTTGGATGAAAATTCAATCGAACATCCTTTTATTTTTGCCGAAATTGTACTTGCTGCTATTGCTGCAATTCCTGTGCTGTTTCAATTAAATGCAGACACAAAAGCTAAAGAAGAGCAGGTAAAAGTTGATAAAGCTCAATTCATTTCTGAATTCAATAAGACATTTATGGAATCTGCCGGTATGGACAGAATTGAAAGTTATCTAGAAAGTTCAATAACAGGTGAATCGTTGTCATCGCTGATGGATTTGTCGATAAATCGTTCAGATCTGATGAATTATCTTGTATACCTGGAAGGATTTTCAGCATGTGTACTGCAGGAAGTTGTGGAATTTGAAGATATTGATGATTTATTTTTTTATCGTTTCTTTTTAGCTATGAATCATCCGGAAGTGCAAACAGTAGAGTTGTGTCCGTATGCAACATATTACAGAAGTTGCTTTAAGCTTTATGACAAGTGGCTTGAATATCGGATGAGTACACCTGAATATAATGAGAATGGTGTTCAGAATTGGGATATTCCACTCTATGACACATCTTTATATTTTTGGAAAGATTATGAAAAATATTGCAAGTCGGGAATAATTGAAGACGGAAAAAAAATATTGCAACAAAAACAAATAAATGAAAGAAAATTTTGTAAAAAATATTCCACACAGTTTAAACGAGAAAAGATTATTCAATATGCCTTGACTTCAAACTGTGAATTAAAAAATAAAATAGAGTATGTCAAAAAAAAGGGAATGAAAACGGAATGGCGCAATTCTGAAGAACATGTTGAAAAATATAAAAAAATAATAAATGTTTATGAAGACGGAGGCAGATTTTTTCAACTTAGGAACGGACAGATTATTCCTGATCATAATTTACAAAAGATTGCACAGCTTCTTTATGATGCAAATCGAAATATATACAACGATTTGTTTGGTTGCCAAGAGATAGCAGAAGATATTATTCCGAAATTGTTGAAATCCGGAAAAGATGCAATGTTTAATCTTGATAACATATTCGTGTGTATGTTAAATGGTGATATCGTTTGCTTGCTGTTTTTTTTAAAAGGACCTCTGCAGTGGGGCCCTAGAGAACTAAAAAATCAACTTTCTTATAGAATTCCAAAAACATTCGATAACATTGTTAATCAATATAATGAAAGCTTCGGAGATGTTGATAAAAATACAATATCTATTTTCAGTATTTGCGCATCGGATAATGACCAAAGAGAAAGCATCGAAACTGCAATGTTGACCGCATTTCGAAATGCTCATGCCAGAGAAAAGATGGTAGCATATGTTAGTGAAAGCGATAGTGCTATGAAAAAAATGTTTAAATCTGTTGATATTGCTATTATGTCAAGCACAGGTTAAACATCTGTTATGAAAAACAAATTGACAACACAAAGGAAAGTGTATAATGTTACAATACCCTAAAAACTATATGATTACTTCAGGTGCGGCTACAGCTGAAGATTGTTTGGTTTCTTTTGATGCTGCATTGATTGCTGCTAAAATCTCGAATTACAACTTGCTGCGTGTCAGTAGCATTCTGCCGGTCGGATGCCTTCAAAAAGACAATATCGATGTAAAAGAAGGATCGGCACTCTTAATCGCTTATGGGAGCATTTCCTCTGCCTCTCCGGGGCAAACAATTGCTTCTGCAATTGGCATCGGGATTCCCCAAGATGAATCGCAAGTTGGTGTAATCATGGAATATGCTGCAGAAACAAATAAAAAGAATGCAGAAAATATCGTTCGGAATATGGTTGCTCATGCAATGAAAAATCATAAAATCAATTGTAAAGAAATTAAAATATCTTCAGCTGAAATTACTGTAACCGAAGGTTATTCCACAGTAATTTCTTCAGTTGCAATGTGGTAAAAGCTATGAATAAAAAATGTTTCAAATGTTTGAGAGAACAATGCTCAAAACCTTGTTGTGGACCTTATAGTGCGATTTCACCTCAGTTGCAGCCTTTAGGGAGTGTATTGCCTACAGAGATTGTTTTAACCCCCAAAGATATAAATCTACTAAAAACAGCCAAACGAGACGATTTGATTTGTTATGAAAAGGAAAAATTGCCACGAATAAAAACTGATTTTGATGGTACGTGTGCAGCTTTTAAAAATGGGCAATGTGAAATTTATCCAAACAGACCATCTATATGCAAAGCATATCCTCTCTATATGGATATGTATATGGGTGTATGCCTGTTAAAAGAATGTCCTGGTTGTTTTGAAGATGCAGATATAGATGCTTTTTCGGAATCTATATCCTGTTTGCTAGATGTCTATCAATATTGGATCGATCATTACCGCAAGCATTTAGAGCAATAATGATAATATGTATTATTTTGTTCAAATATGAATAAAATAATTTTTTGCATTTAATTATTTAGTTTCCAGAAGAAAAATTGCTAATCTCATTTTTTCTCAATAACCCTTTATTTAGGAGGAAGCATGTATAAGGTTGATAATTATCCGGAAATCAAAGATAATTTTTTCTTAAAATCACGCAACATCGGAGCTAGTCGTACACTCAAAGGTACTGTAGACATTATGGTATGTTTTATGAAAAGAAATCCTGCAGAATTTTCATTGTCCACCCAAAAACAGTTTATAGATGCACAAATCGAAGCATGCAGGTGGCTGCAGGCAGAGGCGAAAAGATACGGAACGGATTTGACTTTTAAAATTCGGCATTTTACGATTGACATACCGGAAACGGCTAGCCCTTCTGAGGGATATAATTTAATAAAAGAACATTTTAACAGCAAAACCCTTAGCATGGATCAACTGCAAGAATGGTGCGAAGATAAATATAACGTAGATGAAACTCCGTTCCTTCTCGTTTTTGACGAAAGCTCTCGTAGCTTTGCTCATAAGCAATCAACTCCGGATGTCATCAGAAATGAAATATCCGTTGTATTTAAGGACAAAGGCAAATACAAAGGGGCAACAATTGCACATGAGCTGCTTCATCAATTCGGCGCAATTGATTATTACTATCCACCTGAAGTCAAAGAATATGCTGATCTTTATATAAGAGACAGTATTATGGGGATTGGCAACAAAAAAGCAGTAGACGATCTTTGTGCATATCTTGTCGGCTTTAAAGATACCATTTCCGGCAATACATATCATTTTTTGAAAAAAACTATGTGGATAACCTATGACAATTACAAAAAAGCCGTTAAAAATGCATGGAGAACGGACAATGGTTAACAAAGCAAGGTGATTCCCCTTGCTTTTTTTTATGATGCAATTGTTTCTGCATTTCTGCGAAGCAAAAATTCTAATTGCAAAAATAAAAATTTATGCTATAATTAAAGTGTTGTATTATAATTTATTTTGTCGGGGAATTGAGAATATGAAAAATAACACAAACGGCAAGGCAACTGCTCCTATTGTTTTTGTAACCGGTATCGGGCAAACATGGTCATCCCTGAAAAGTGACCCCGACCACCGCTGGAATCTGTTTCCGGGTGACACGGAGGTTCTGTTTCATGAATATCCCAAGGGCGGCAAGCGCCGCATTGCGGGCTTTGCGCTGAAGGCTCTGCGCACTGCACTCACAGGTGCGGATTGCGTAAAGGACAAGCACATCGATGGTGTTCTCAAGGATATTCTTCGCTGGTGCATTGTTGATAACGACGGCAACCTGCCGGGAGAGGTGGATGTCCGCATTTACGGTGCTCGTTCCTTTGCGGAGCTTGCACATGTTGATTTTGCAACCGGCGGCTACACCGATGATGAAAATAAAAGCCTGCTGCGCCGTGTTTATACGGATGTGCCCTGCAAGGACCTTGCAAAAATTTACGGTGCAGAAAACATGTATTGCTTCAATTACTCCACCTTTTCTGATCTTTACACGGATGCCGACAAGCTTCGTGCCATGATCGAGGGGGTTATTGAGGACCAGAAGGACAAAACAGGTGCAAAGCAGGTCATTCTCATTCCCATGAGCATGGGAGCGACCGTAGTCAGTGCCTATCTTGACAAATATTATACAGACGAAGGCAGTGTCGGCGAAAACCTTGTTTCCAAAGTCATTTCCATTGTCGGCGCCTGGGATGGCAGCCATGGCATGGCTGATCTGCTTGAATGCAACGGCGGCAAGGACTGGAACGAAAAATTCTACGATACCTTCCTGCGTGATGCTGTGGACAATGAAGCATTGTTCAAATGCCTGAATCTGATGAACAGGGAAGCCGTCAATAAACTGCTTGTGAAGCTCGTGGACGGTCTTCTTGATAATCTTTTGCTCAATACAAGCGCATTCATGGCGCTCATTCCCAAAAACCGCTTCGATAAGCTGGTCCCTAAGCTGTTCAGCGAGGCACGCATGGCAAAGGTGCCGCGTCTGCAATATGTCAGGGCGGAGGCTGAGCGGTATCATGCAGCGCAGTGTAACCTGCAGAACCGCATGAAGGCATTGCACGAAAAATGCGGAATCGGTTTTTATTTCCTTGCCGGCTACAATATGCCCTTCGGCGGCATCAAATCTGATTTTGAATTTTTGGGTCTGCTCGGCAGTGCAAAAAAAGCCAACACCGATACCGTCATTCAGGTGGAATCCACCGTTCCCGGCACAACGAGTGTGCCGTTCGGACAGAAGCTGACAGCAGGAGAAAATGCTGTTCTCTCTCCCGACGGCAGTGTGGATGCATCCACCGCATGGTTTGCAGACACAAGCTGGTATTTTGAAGGGCAGGAGCATGAGCTCGGCACCAATAACACCGCACTGAAGCTGGCGGTGGATATTGCACTCGGTGAGGTCGAAAACACGCAGAACGAAAAATATCCGCAGTTCAATGAATCGCGTGATATCCGCAAAGCGGTCAAATACCTCCATGAAGCCAAGGAGGAGCTCGAAGAAAAAGACCTGTCCTCTGAAAAACGTGCGCTGATTCTTGCTGCGGTCAAGGATGTGGAGGAAATGCTCGAACGCACCCACAACAACCGCAAGGCGGATGACGAATTGGTTGAAAAGCTGAAAAAATATGTTGATTAAATCCCCTTTAAGGATGATTTTTAAATGAAAAAAGCATTGCACTCTCTCTTGAGCTTGATAATTTGTGTGGCATTGGTTGTCTGTGTTCTGCCTCTGCAGGCGCAGGCCTATGAGCCGACCTATCCTGTTCCGAGCCTGACAGGCAACAAGGCTATCGACATGGTTGCTGTTGCCAAAAGTCAGATCGGCTACGGCGAGGACTCCAACGGCGGCACGGCTTACGGTGCATGGATGACCGAGCAGTCTATGCTTGTCGGTCAGTATTATGATTTTACATACAAGGACTGGTGTTCGGCATTCTTCTGTTGGGTAGCCGACCATGCAGGCATTCCGCGCGGTATCGTGTTCAGCACCCTTTCCGCTTCGGTCAATGTGCTGTTCGGCGCCATGGTGCTTGCGGGTGCAACCGTTCACTATGAAACCAACTATACACCGCAGTGCGGTGACTTTGTTTTCTATTCCTACAACGGCTATGAAATGGGGCACTGTGCCATCACCGACGGCAGCGGTAACTATATCCATGCCAACGTAGCCAACACCGTTGTTGAACGCACCGATAATTCCGTTTACCACATGTCGCTCGGCGCATATTTCTATCCTGTCTGTTATGTTACCCCCAACTACGGCGGCACAGGTAATGTCAGTGTGCTGTACGACAAGGATGTTCCCACCATCGTTGATTACGGTGTTTCCATGCTCACCAATGCAGGCTTTACCGTGTATGTCACCGCGGTGGATAACATGGCCATTGCAAGAACCTCCTTTGAGGTCTGGACCAAGGAAAACGGCAAGGACGATGTAAAGACTTACGCAGGCACCCCGAGCGGCACCAATTTCAGCTGCACCGTCAATCCTGCCGAGCATGGAGGCTCGTGGGGTGAATATATGATCAATGTAACCGTGTATGATCCCATGGGCAACAACACCATGCTCAGCGAATATGCCGTGTATGTGCCCCCCAATGAGCACAATCCGCCGGTAATCAGCAATGTCATTGTCAGTGATGTCACAAGCGACGGCTTTACCGTTACCTGTGTTGTCACGGATGATACCTCCGTTCGTCGTGTGCGTGTGCCTGCATGGACACAGGACGGCGGAACAAATGACCTTTATTGGCACGAAGCTGCCATCAGCGGAAATACGGCAAGTGTAACCATTCCGACCTCACTTTATAACGGAGCCACAGGCACCTATCTTGCACAGATCTATGCTTATGACGGTGCCGAGAATATGTCTTATTACGACAATATTTCCGTCAATGTGCCCGGCAAGGCAGGCTTGGGCCCGACCATTGAAAATGTCACTGTGCTTCCTGCTGCACAGGGCTTCACCGTCAATGCAACTGTATCGCCCGAATGTACGGGTGCTACTTTGAAGGTGATTGAAAACGGTGTGAATGTCTATTCGTTCACCCCGACTCTCAACGGCGCTCTGCTGACCTGCTCACCTACACTCAACACTGCAAAAAGCGATGTGTTCTTCTCCTTTGTGCTTACCGCTTTTGATGCAAAAGGAAATTCCACCGAATATGTCGGCGAATATACCCCCTCGTCTGTGTCCCTTGTCAAGGGTGACCTCGACGGTGACGGCAGAACCACCGACAGTGATGCTTTCCTTGCCCTGCAGTCTGCAGCAGGGAAGATGCAGCTGACGGATGCACAGCTTCTGGCTGCCGATATGGACAACAACACAATCATCACCCCCATGGATGCAAGACTTCTGTATCGCAAGGCAGCAGGGCTGGCAGCATAATGAAAAATAAAAAAACATAAAATAATTACCGAAAGGAATGTGTGTGTATGAAATGTTGCCCTCAATGCGCAACGCAGAATCATGATCATGCCCGCTTCTGTGCACAATGCGGATGTCCGATTGAGAATGCTCAGCAATCAGCATATCAGCAGCCGCAGTATACACAAGCACCCGGCCAGCCTCCCTACGGAGCACCGGCTGCACCGCAAAGCTCAAAATCCCGCCTTGTCACACTGCTTCTTGCCGTTTTCGTCGGGCATCTCGGTGTTCATCATTTCTATGTCGGCAACAAGGGAAAGGGCATTGCCTATATCTTTACACTCGGACTGTTCGGCATCGGTGTGCTGATTGATATTATTCAGATTGCCCTCGGCAACTTCACCGACAGCGATGGCCTGCCCGTATTGAGCTGGGACGCATAAAAGCAAACAGCAAACAAAAAAGCACTCTTACCAAAGGGGACTGTAAAAAACTTTCGTTTTTTACAGCTCCCTTTTTTATTGCATTGCGCGTGTATTTATGATATATTTATTGTGTATGAAAAAAATCCGATGATTTCGGAGGGCAGGTATGGCAAAAAGAAAAGGACAGAACAAATTCTGGTTTAAGCTGGACAATGCCGGCAAGGTGTTTCCGGGACAAAATACGAGCCGTTGGTCGAATATTTTCCGTGCATCGCTGGTGATGGAAGAAAAAATCGATCCTGCGGTGCTCGAGCAGGCCGTCAAGGA
>JAZOWJ010000246.1:0-8326 GCA_045659125.1 Acutalibacteraceae bacterium | reverse complement strand
TGCTGGTGGCACTGATTCTGGATATCGCAAGGAACTTAAAGGAAAAATACAATATTCCGCTGGTTATTTACAACAGCGAACCCTTCTATTTCCGGGAAAAGGACTATTTCCGCTCCCATAAGTATACGGAGCTGTTCTATCCCGCGTTCCGCCGTCAGTTTTGCAAGGCCTTTGATAAGTGCCAGAATCTTGCCGCCTGCACGGTCTACTGCTGCGATGAACTGAAAGAAGACTATGACAAAATCTTCGGACCCAACTCCGAAGTGATCCATACGGTCACCCAGATGCAGCCGGCACCGGCGCATCAGAACGATCCTTTGCAGATTGCCTACCTCGGCAACCTGGATCTGGATCGTTACAAAAGTCTGGTGGAGATCGGTAAGACTTTACAGGAGATTTCGCCGGATCTGAAGCTGGCGGTTTACGGTAAAATTCCCGATCAGAATACACAGGATGCCTTTGACAGCTGTGCCGGTATTGATTACAGGGGATTCGTCTCCTACGATCAGGTGGTGCAGATCATTCTGCAGGAATATCTTGCACCGCTGCAGCAGGAGGGTATTGATACACTCGTGCTCGGCTGCACGCACTATCCGCTTCTGAAGGATGCCATTGCACAATGCATGCCCGGGGTGCAGATTATCTGCTCGGGTGAAGCATCCACCGGCACCTTGCGTGAAATGCTTGCAGCAAGCGCTCTTTTGAATGATACAGCCGAGGCAGGCATTCACCGCTATTTTGTCAGCGATGATGCCGCAGGCTTTACTGAAAACGCACAGCTGTTTCTTGGCAGAAGTCTTGACGGCGCCGTGCAGTGCGTGCAGATTTAACAGTTTTCCGCAGGCACAGCCTGTTCGGATATAAACAATCATTTTTCGGAGGTTATTTTTTATGAAAGCTAAAATTTCTGTTCTTCTTATTGCAGTGCTTCTTGTTTGCAGCCTTGGCCTTGCTGCCTGCTCGGCAGAGGATAAAATCATCGGCACATGGACTTCCCAGCAGACCACACTCGGTGTTGTCACTGAATCCTCGATCGTGTTCAATGAGGACGGCACAGGCTCTGTTTCGGGCCTGCTCGGACTGACAGGCAACATGACCTATGTCATCAACGAGAATATTCTCACCGTTACCTACAACATTTTCGGTGTGGAATCCACCAAAAGCTACATCTTTGAAATCAAGGGTGATGCTCTGCGTCTGACGGAGGACACAACCACCGTCACCTATACCCGCGCCGCTTAAAAGCAAACGCAATGCAGTCGGTTTTTTCAGCCGACTGCATTCTTGCGAATATTAAAAAATCATTTTAAACGGCAAACAGAGAAAATTGTTGCCGTATGTTGTGTAGAGAGAGTTATTATGAGTGCATACAAGTGGATGAAAACCGACACTCCGTCGATCATGTTTTCATGTCTTTCAACAAAAAAATGGGGCAGAACATTCCGCGTTGCGGTTGTTCTCAAAAAATCGAATACCGTTGACGAACGGATGATTGAAACGGCAATTGCGGATTTGCGAGGCAGATTTCCGCATTATTTTTCAAAGCTGAAAAAGGGATTCTTCTGGAATTATCTCGAACAAGCGGATGCACTTCCCGAAATCCGACCCGAAAACGGCTGTCAGGCAGAGCCCATCACACTGCGAAGCGACGACAGACCCGATTTTCGTATCGTATATACCGAAAACAGCATTGCCATTGAGGTGGCGCATTACATAACCGACGGCCACGGTGCGCTGACATTTCTGCTTGCACTGACACAGCGCTGTCTTGAATTGACGCAAGAACTGCCGAGTGGGCCGAGAAAGGGTATTTTATATTGGAACGAGTCGGCTTCGCAGCAGGAAATGGCAGATGATTTTCTGCATTACGGCACATTGGACGGTGAAAAAATAAAGACACCCATCAATGATTCTTACCGTCTGCCTGCCGTATACGAAAAGGATTATCTTCGCATTCATTATCTTGAAATGTCTGTCAATCAGGTGCAGGCAACGGCACGAGCATTGCAGCTGACCATGACGGAATACATGACGGCTGTGTATATGCTTGCAGTGCTTCGTACAACCGAAAAGCCGATTCTTAACAATATCGGTGTGGATATTCCCGTCAATCTTCACTCGTTCTTTGATTCCTGCACACTGCGTAATTTTGTTTATCAGGTCAGTGTGCTGCTGCCTGTCAACGGCAAGCAGGATTGGACACTTGAGGAAATTGCCGATGCGATTCGCGGTCAGATTCGCAATCATCTGAAAAGGGATGAATTGCAGGCCATTCTGAAGGGAATGGCAGGTCTTGCAACAAATCGGGTTGTGCGTATTGTGCCGAATTTTCTGAAAACACCCGTGCTTCGCATTCTGCAGGCAAGGAGCCATTCTGACGAAACCACCATCATCACCAATCTCGGCAGAATCGATATTGACGAGTCGGTCGCAAGGTACATTGAGCGCATAGAGTTTGTCAACGGTGACACAAGCGGCTACGGCCTGCCGTCCACCTGCTCAAGCGCAGGCTTTAACGATCATTTTGTGTTCTGCATTTCGTCAAGCAACCGCGATGACCGCATTGTCACCGCCATGAAGCAGATTCTCGGCGAATCGGGAATTGATTATGCCGAGCACGTGAATGAAACGCATTACAGCATCGGCAAAAATGCCGGTGAAAAGGCAGCCAAAAAGCCTTTTTCTGCTGAAAAATGCAAGGCATATTTCCATTTTTAAATTTAAAAATAATCATTATAATGACTATGGGAAGTTGAAACGCATTTCTTGCGTTTCAACTCTCATTATTCATTATTATATAAGGGGGTTGATTGTATGCTGCAGTTTTCATGTTTGTCATGCGGCAGTGCATTGAATACGGAAACGGGAACATCCGTTTGCGAATGTCTGCATTGCGGTGTTGTACAGGCAACACCTGTTTTGCTCAACCCCGAAATGCTGTCCCTTTATACGAGGGCTTGCGATTGCCTGCGTGACGGCAACACCGTTGCAGCGCTACGTATGAGCGAGGAAATTACCTCTGTTTTTCCCGAAAGTGCTTGCTCGCACTGGCTTGCCGTGCTTGCACAGTACGGTGTGGAATATGTGCGTATGACCGATTCAACAAGCCCGCGTCCCGAAAGCGGACTGCTGAATGTGCTTCCCGTGCGTTCAAGTCTGCATTATGTTGCAGCACTTGCAAGTGCCGACACAGAGCTGGCGGCCTTCCTTGAGGAAACCGCTGCTGTCATTGATGAACAGCAGAACAGGCTTCGCAATGCTGCATTGCAGTCACAGGTGTTCGATGTGTTTATTGCCTGTTTGCCTGCCGGCGACGATTATATTTCACAGGCAGACCGCAAGGTGGCTGTGCAATTGTATCACCGTCTGACCAGCAACGGCCTGCGTGTGTATCTGCGCGGTGTGTGCGGGAACACGGATGAAGCATCTGTTTTTTCTGCTTTGCATTCCGCAAAGGTGATGTTCCTTGTCGGCGGCACCTCGCAAATTCTGCTGCATCAGGAGCTGCAACGCGATTGGGCAAGGTATCTGCAGATTTCCTGCGACACCGACCGCGGACAGCTGATTATTCTGCATGACCGCATGGCAGAGGATGAAATGCCCGAAATTCTGTCACCGTTCAAGCATTGCTATTATAAAAACGGCGGCAATGTGGCGGCTTTTGTGCGTCTTGCCATGGAGCAGTCGAGAAATTTTTCGCAGAATGAGGATGCACAATCCCGTGCGCAGACATTGGCTGCGGATGCCGTTGCACATCAGTTTGATGTCGCCATGCAGCTTCGCGAAAAGCAGGAGCAGAAGGCAGCCCTGTTTGCATCTCTTTGTACAAGGCAGAGAAGTCTTACCACACAGAAGGAATGCGAGGCGCTTGCTGCGGAATTCCGCCGCCTTGCCGATTACCGCGATGCATCCGACCGTGCGCTGGCTTGCTCAAGAAAGGCAGAGCAGTATCGCTTCAATGCCATGCGTGAAAAAGAAACAAAGCGATTGCTGCTTGAGAATAAAAAACGTGCCCAGACCCTTGCAAAAAAAGAACGAAAAGAAAAACGGGAAGGCAGAAAAAAACAGGAGCAATTGCTTTTGTCTGCTTGCACCACGGCTTTTATTGCTTTCAGTGTCTGCGTTGTTTTGCTGATTACGCAGTTTTTGCTGCCGACAGCCGATTATAACCGTGCCCGAAAATTGCAGACCTCAGGCAATCTGGAGGCTGCGTATGAAATTTATGAGCAGCTGGGCTCGTTTAAGGACAGTGAGGAGCAGTGCTCGCAGATTGAAGAAATTCTGTCTTCTGCGGTTCCTCCCGCGCCGTTCGGAAGAAGCATTGTGCAATAATCCGAAAAATGAAGAAACTCGTATTTGATCGGCTTGTTTTTGTGCAATTTGTTGAAAAATAGCTGTAAAAATTCAGTGAATCGCATATTGACAAAAATGCATAATTCGTTTATTATCTACTTGTTATGTATACAAGGGGGAATGTGAGATGGCATCTCCCGATAAAAAAGATAACCACGCATTGGCAGACGATGCGCTCGTCCGCCTTGCACAAAACGGCGATCAGGCTGCGGTGAACACCCTGCTTGAACGCTATACAGCAACGGTTCGATCCGTTGCCAAATGTTCCTTTGGCGCTTCGCTTGAAACCGATGATTTGGCGCAAGAGGGAATGCTCGGGTTGCTTGCAGCCGTGTATTCCTACGAACCCGAAAAGGCGACCTCCTTTCACACCTACGCCTCGGTCTGTGTCTCCAACCGAATTCGGTCTGCCGTGCGTGCAGACTCAAGATTAAAGCATTCGCCTTTGAACTCATCTGTCCCCTTGGATGATGCAGCAGTGATTCCCGGCGGCAATCCGGAAGATCTTGTTGTTGCATCCGAGCAAGCAGAACAAATACTGTCCTTTTTGGCAAAAGAGCTCACGCCCCTTGAAGGCAGGGTGCTGCGTGCGGTTCTGGTCGGTAAATCCTACCGTGCCGTTGCCGAAGAGTCGGAGCTTACGGAAAAAGCAGTTGACAATGCACTGCAGCGAATCCGCAAAAAGCTCAGGCGCAGTATGCAGGAAGGTTCATAACCGCACGAACAGCGGTATGATAAATGCCACAGCACATAATCCGGAAAAGGTCTATGCGTCAGGGGTAAATCTATTTTTTACTAAGCGAGGTAAACCAAAATGTTCGAAGACAAAACACTCATCTGCAAAGAATGCGGCAACGAATTTGTATTCACCGCCGGTGAACAGGAATTCTATGCTGAAAAGGGTTACGAAAATGAACCCCAGCGTTGCAAGGAATGCCGTGCAGCACGCAAGCAGGCTCCCAGAACTGAAAGACAGTTCTTTGATGCTATCTGCAGCGAATGCGGCGGTCCTGCAAGAGTTCCGTTCAAGCCCCGTGACGACAGAGCAGTCCTCTGCAGCGATTGCTTTGCAAAGAGCAAGGCTGAATAAGCTGATTTGTTTATGAAAAAAGAACAGCACCGAAAAGGTGCTGTTTTTTTTGTGGCTGCAGATAAATTGCAGTTTGCATAAAAAAACTCCGCTTCAAACGAAACGGAGCTTGAAAAAACTGTTTTTTATGCTGCGGCAAGCAGTAAGGGTGCTGCGGCCTTGAGTGTGCTTGCTGTAATAAGAGGCATTGCCGTTGCACTCATCATGCCTGCCACAACGGCAAACAGCACATAGCCGACGCTGGCGACCATGATAACGGCAAGAATAATTGCCACAATTTTAACGAATTTTCTGTTCATGAATGTAAATCCTTTCTTATGCAAGACCCAGGAAGGCTTCGATGGCGGCCTTGTACAGGTCAGTGGTATTCTTTGCGTTTTGGGCATTGTCTGCCGCAACAGAGGTGTAAATTTTGAGCTTTGGCTCTGTGCCCGACGGACGGACAATCAGCTTATCCTTGCCGAGTGTCAGCACAATAACATTGCTGACGGGCAGGGTGGTTTTGCTACATTCGCCTGTTAACAGGTCTTTGTCGGTGCATTCCTTGTAGTCGGTCACTCTTGTTACCTTTGCACCTGCGATATCTGCAGGGGTGTTGGTGCGAAGCAGGTCAAGCATGCCGTTCATCTTCTGCATACCGTCTGCACCCTCAACATAGTAGTTGAACAGGGAATTGAGGTAGTAGCCGTGCTTTGCATACAGCTCGTTGAGAACAGCCACAAGGGTCTTGCCCTGCTTTTTGTAGTAGGCTGCCATTTCGGCAATAAGCATGGATGCATTCACGGCATCCTTGTCCCTTGTGTGCAGACCCGACAGATAGCCGTAGCTTTCTTCAAAGCCGAGCTCAAAGCGGTCAGCCTCGCCCTGCTCCTCAAGCTGTGTCATCAGCTCGCCGATGTATTTGAAGCCTGTCAGCAGGTCAAACATCCGGGCACCGTAGGATTTTGCAATCACTGCGGCAAGCTCGGACGAAACAATGGTTTTGATGATGACGGGATTTTCTGCAAGTGTGCCTGCGGCCTTTTTGCAGGACAGGATGTATTCAATCAGCAGGCAGCCGACCTCGTTGCCTGTCAGCAGGGTGTAGTCACCGTTGTCAAGCACGGCAATGCCCACGCGGTCACAGTCGGGGTCGGTGGCAAGCAGAAGGTCTGCCTTGTTGGTTTCGGTCAGCTTGCGTGCTTCTTCAAAGGCCTGCTTGATTTCGGGATTGGGATACGGACAGGTCGGGAAGTTGCCGTCGGGCTTCTCCTGCGATGCCACAACCGTAACATTCTCAAGACCGATATCCTTGAAAATACGGCGGACAGGCTTGTTGCCCGAGCCGTGAAGCGGTGCATAAATGAGCGTCAGGTCGCTGTCCTTGCAGATGCCGGGATTGATCTGTCGGGATGCAACCGCTGCATAATAATCCTCAAGCAGTGCTTCTTCAATATATTCGATTTTTCCGCTTGCAAGTCCGTCGGCAAGGGAAACAGCCTTGACATCGTCAAAAATATCAATGCGGTTGATGTAGCCCAGGGTCTTGTCGGCAGCCTCATCGGTCATCTGATAGCCTCTGGGATCATAGCATTTGTAGCCGTTGTATTTTGCGGGGTTGTGGCTTGCGGTGATCACGATGCCCGAGGAGCAGCCGAGTCTGCGCACCGCCCATGCAACCACGGGGGTGGGAATGAGCTCCCTGAACAGATAAACCTTGATGCCGTTTGCTGCAAGCACACAGGCTGCTCTTTGCGCAAACAGGTCAGATTTATTGCGTGAGTCATAGCCGATTGCAACGCTCGGGTTTTCAAAATCTTCATTGAGGTAATTGGCAAGCCCCTGGGTTGCAGCTCCGACCGTGTAAATATTCATACGGTTTGTGCCTGCGCCCAGCACACCGCGCAAGCCGCCTGTGCCGAATGCAAGGGACTGATAAAAACGCTCAAGAATTTCGTTTTCATTGCCCGCAATGTCATTTAATTCTTTAACAAGATCACTGTCCTCGGTGCATTTTTCCTTCCAGACTGCATATAAAGCATTGTAATCGTTCATGACGTTCTCCTCATTAAAAAATTTCTCTTAAATAACAGTATACTCTTTTTTATGCATATTGGCAATTGCTTTTTCACAAAAACTCAAAAAAAAGAAAAAACCCGGATGCGAATCCGGATTTTTCCTTTTGGGGAAGAGAAAATAAAATGAAAAGGAATTGTTGAAATGAGGACAGATGTATCTGTCAGTGTCTATACTATACGGGATGCTGATTACACTTGTTACATAAAAATGTAAACAAATTGTTAACAAAAAACCATACAATCGAATCCAATTGTGTCGAAAACGCAACAATTCCCGCATATATTTCAATGCGGGAATTGATAATATACATCTTTTTTAATTTGTTGCTGATTATGCTTCGCCGTTGGCAAGGTTTGCCTGGGACTGCATTTTCAGGTAAGCGGTGATGAAGCCGTCAATGTCGCCGTCCATAACAGCATTGATGTTGCCGTTTTCAAAGCCTGTGCGATGGTCCTTTGCAAGGGTGTAAGGCATGAAAACATAGGAACGGATCTGGCTGCCCCAGCCGATGGCCTTCTGCTCGCCCTTGATGTCGGCAATGTTGTCAAGATGCTCGCGTTCCTTGATTTCGATAAGCTTGGACTTGAGCATTCTCATAGCCACATCACGGTTCTGGAACTGGCTGCGTTCTACCTGACAGGAAACAACGATGCCTGTGGGAAGGTGTGTCAGACGAACGGCAGAGGAGGTCTTGTTAACCTTCTGTCCGCCTGCACCCGAAGCACGGTAAACGTCCATCTTGATGTCCTCGGGACGGATTTCAACCTCGATGGTGTCGTCAATTTCGGGCATGACCTCGAGAGATGCGAAGGAGGTCTGTCTTCT
>JAZOWJ010000245.1:0-11846 GCA_045659125.1 Acutalibacteraceae bacterium | reverse complement strand
AAAATGAAGAAATTAAAACTATAGATGAAGAAGCTGTTGCTCCTTGTGCAGTAAATGAGGTTTCCGATGAGAAACCAAGTGAAAACAATGACTCTTATCAGCCTGTTGAACAGATAATACAGGATGCAGATGAAGCTGAATGTAACCGTTCTTCTGCGACAGGCAATATTGATGATTTTGAGCAAGCTGACGAGCAATCAGAGGCATCTGCGCAGAATGCTGATAATTTTAATAATCATTATAATTATACACATCATAATTATACACAGCCACAGCAGGGAACACATTCATTTCAGCAATATAATGAAGCCCAACCCGTGAAGAAGAGCAAGGGTAAGGTCGCTTTTCTGGCTATTGCATGCGTTTTGCTTGTATTCGCAGTTGGCGTATTTGCAATTGTATTAACCGGTGGTTTTTCCGGGAACAGCAATGGTTTGCAAGATGTCCCCTTTGTATCACCCGTTTCTTCTGCCGATTATGACGGTGAAGGATTGTCTTCTGCAGAAGTTTATCAAAAGGTCTTCAAAAGCTCTGTCACCGTCCTGGCCTATAGGGAATCAACAGGTGCGTTAGGTATTTTAGGCTCCGGTATTATGTTCCGTGAAGATGAAAACAATACCTATACTTACATTGTCACCTGTGCACATGTCATCAATGATCCTGATTATAATATCAAGGTGGAGCTTTGGGACGGCTCTGTGCATACTGCAGAAGTAGTTAATTATGATGACACTAACGATATCGGTGTGATACGAATTCACGCAAATGGACTTCAGATTGCTGAATTCGGTGATTCCGACGAGTTACAGCCCGGTGCGACTGTTTATGCAATCGGCACTCCCTACAGCTCTAAATTTGCAGGTTCCTTCACTCGCGGTATGGTTTCTGCAGTAAATCGTCTCGTGACAACACACACCAGCTATCAACTCAGCTGTATTCAGCATGATGCTGCTATCAACCATGGCAATTCAGGTGGCGCTCTGCTCAATGTATATGGTCAGATTGTCGGTATCAATGCTCTTAAAATAACAGCAGACGGATATATAGGTCTCGGCTTTGCTGTGCCGTCTGCAACCGTAATCAAGGTTATCAATTCTATCCTTGAAACAGGTATTGCTCCGAAAACACCTAAGCTCGGTGTAACCTATGTGCAGGCGATTTATTACAGTCAATTTCTCTCTGATTTGGTTGAAAAAGAAAATCTACCGGCAGGCTCAATTGTCATAGCGGATATCAACAAAGATTCTGATCTTTACAATTCAGAAATTCAGGTCAATGATATTATCACAGCAGTGAACGGTCAAAACCTGACATCGCCTGATATGCTTGTGCAGATGATTCAGAATTCTAATGTTGGTGATTCACTTGAATTGAATGTTGTGCGCATCATTATGAATGAAGATGGAACTGATTATGTTGACATTAAATCATTCACAGTAACTGCTGTTCTTGTTGAGAATAAAGACAATGAAAGTGAAGATCAGCAAAGCGAACAGCAGGAAGATTTCTATCAGTATTTCGGAGAAGATAGCGGAAGTTACGAAGATTTCTATGAATATTTCTATGATTATTTTTATAATGGAGAAAATTCAGAAGGAAACAACGATGAATCGCAGGATGATAATCACTTCACAATACCCGAATAAATAGTATAAAAATAAGCGTCAGTTTAATCACTGTCGCTTATTTCAATCATTCTGTTTTCTTTAAAGTAAAATTACCATTTTTTAATTCCAAAGCAAGTTCAGCTGTAGAATGCACTTCTTTTTCAAACCAAATGCCGCCTCTTGCAAGGTTCTCATACTGATGCAGGTCCGAACCTGAGGTTTTGATTTTATTATTAAGTGTTGCCCACGCTTCCGCAATAATGTTGCGTGAATTATGACGGGCATTTCCGTTGTAAACCTCGTAACCATCCAGATATTCAGGCCGCATAATAGTCATTGAATTGCGCATGGGGTGCGCTTGTACAATCAACACGCCATGCTCGTGAGCAATTTCGCTGAATTCGCGTAAAGATACTTTGCTGATAAAAGGATTATCATACAGGAACTGTTCAGTAATACCAAAAAGTAAATAATCATTGTCATTTTCGGAAAAACGAATTTCGGCGCCAAGCAAAACATGAAAATCTTCAGTTTCAAATTCTTTTGCGGCTTTGTATCCGATAAGAAATGAATCGACATAGTCTTTCCAATCTTCAAGCGTTGTTCCTTTGACGCTGCCGGAAGTAAAATGATCTGTAATAACAACACCCGTATAGTTGTTTTCCTTGAGAAGCTTAACAACTTCAGCAGCACAAATTCTGCCACATCCGCTGACTTCTGATGTATGACAATGCAGTTCGTATAAAAAGCTCATATTTTTCAGTCCTTTTTCATAATATATATCTATTATAATTGTAACATACTGTAATGTCTATTTTTTTTTGAAAAAGAATTGAATAAAACATTTCTTTCTGCTATTATATATTGCAAATCATTTTAAGGAGGGGAGTATAATGCGCGAAAGCTACAAAACTACCATTTGTGGCGCCACTGCCTCACTTGCATTGGTGCTTATGCTTTTAACTTATATCAACCCTTTTTTAACCTATACAAGTCCGCCTTTTGCAGGCGTATTGTTGATTTTAATTATGATTGAAGTCGGTTACGGCTGGGCATTCGGGACTTATACTGCAATCAGTTTGCTGGCATTATTTTTATTGAGCGACAAAGAAGCTGCAGTTATGTTTGTGCTATTCTTTGGATATTACCCGATGCTTCGATCTGTTATTGAGAAGAAAATTAAACCGAAAATTCTGCGCTATGTAGTCGAAATGTTGATTTATAATGTTGCAATTGCTATCTCTGTGATAGTTTGCATGTATGTTTTCGGTATCGAATATGACGATTTTGGAGATTTTGGCAAGTATTCTCTATTGATTACAGTCGTTTTAATGAATATTATTTTCTTTTTATATGATTTTTTAATCGATAAGTTGATTTTAGCTTATCGATTGAGGTGGCAAAAAAATTTTCATAAAATTTTTCAAAAAAAATAAAAAAAGGGCTTGATTTTTGCAAAACAATTGTGTATAATACTTGAGCAACACGGAGAGTTGTCCGAGATGGTCTAAGGAGCACGACTGGAAATCGTGTATACGCCAAAACCGTATCGAGGGTTCGAATCCCTTGCTCTCCGCCATAAGAAACATCGATACTTTTCAGTATCGATGTTTTTCTTTTTTAAGTACATGTAATCCATTTTGTTTCACTTAAGATTCAAACGGCACCGATGTTTATGATCGGTGCCGTTAAATTATTTATGCCATTCTTGAAAGCATGTTCATTGTTACCTCATACTTTGTTGTCTCTTGATTGCAGAATCTTTCCATTTCTTCGATCATATAATAAGCCATTCTTTGAGGCTCATTACCCATGCTCCCTGCAATATGAGGAGTAAGAATAGCATTCGGGCACCAAAACAGGGGGCTGATGTAAGGGAAGTACTCTGATTTAATTACATCCGCAACGAATGTTCTTGACGGATGCAAAAACAAAGAAAATGCAAGTGCATATTCTGCTACCTGCGCACCGCGGCCCGTGTTTATAAAAGTTGAGTGATTTTTCATTGTTTTGAACAGCCTATAATTGAATACATTTTTAAGTTCTTCTTTATTTGCGAGATGATTACTGATAATATCACATGTGCTGAAAAGCTCTTCAAGGCCTATAAGTGTCACATTCAACTCGTCAGCCATTTTCTGACTTACAAATGGGTCATAAGCAAAAACTTCGACAGATAGCTCTTTTAAGCGCTCCGCAACCATTTGTCCGATCGTGCCGAGACCAACCAAGCCGACCTTACAATTAAAATTACCCGTAGAAGCATTGGCAAACATAAACGAACGAGGTAAGAGTGAACGATAATATTTAGCAGCTTGAAAATAACCTTTTGCTGCAAGTGTGATTTGCGCAAAGGTATATTCAGCAACAGGTAATGCGTTTGCTGCAAAAGCGCTGAAAATCTTGATGCCGCAATCAAGAAAGGGTTTTGCAAAATACTGCACAGTTCCGGCGGCATAGAATATCGCTTTCAGATTTGGCATGTATGTGAGAATTTCTTCTTTTGTGAATTTCGGCATACCCCAGGTAGCAAATGCGATTTCACAATCTGCAAGTAATTCAGCGTGTTCTTTAAAATTCATTCTGTTGATTCTCGGAGACAATTCACCATATTGTGAAAGCTTGTGAAGCACTTTTTCTGTATATACCTTTGAAAACTGATTATGATTTGATCCGAATAATGCTATTTTCATTTTATGACCAATCCATTCTTAATTATTTCTGATAATCTTTTGCATAGCTTTTGCGGTATTGAAACGGTGTTTGATTATGATAGGTTTTAAATTGCTGGATAAAACTGCTGGTTTTATTCCACCCGAGCGATTTACTGATGCTTTCAACCGAATCATTTGTAGATGTCAGCAGCTCGGATGCTTTTTCAAGCTTGCGTTCAATGAGAAACTGTTGTATTGTTATCCCAAAGCAGGATTTGAATTGAGCACAAAGATAAGTATGAGAATAGCCCAATTCATAGGCCATTTCAGAAATGGATTTGGTCTGAAAACACGGCTCCTGCATCTGATTGAGTAGCTTAAAAATGCATTCGGGAATATATTTTTCCTTTTGCAATCGCTTTGTGCAATAAATTCCAAGCAGCTCGCTGATAACAGACCGCTTAATTACGAGAGGATATTGCAGATTCTGATATTGCATAGAATTATCTGCAAAAAGTGTTGTTCTTAATTTATCATTCAGCGCATATAGCTCATTTTTTGTCAGATTGAATATCGGAGGTATGTTATCACTCGTATTTTTAATTTCATCCAAAAGGGTAGGGCTTAAATGCGTGCAGACTTCCTCAAACAGCTCAGATGAAGCATAAATATCACGGATCTTTCTTGCTTTATCATATTCGGGTTGCGCATGATGCCAATCCATCGGACGAAGTATAATAACGTCACCGACAGCATGCCTGTATTCAATTCCGTTGATTGTGTGCAGGAAATTATTTTCCAGCACAATAATAATCTCATAGTAATCGTGCGTATGAGCACCAAAGTCTACATCATTGTTGATAGCTGAAAATAACTGGTATTGTGCAATTTTTCTTATTTCTTGCTGCATACAAAATCGATCCTGTTTTTTTCAAATTATAACATGAAATATCTTAATATTCAATACAAAATTTCATCAACACCATAAATTAAGGGTATTTTTTGCAATTAAAAACTAAACAATTGGTATTCATTTGTGATATAATTTAAATGTACATATGAAATAAATTTATACACTTCTCACAAGGAGGTTAATATATGGACAGCAAAAAGCTGATTCGGAAGAAACCATTCTGCGGTATTTTACCGAATTATCCCGACGAAACCATGATGCCGGGAAGAATGCGCATTAACACTGACGGCAGAAAAGAAGCTGAAAAGCATTTCTATGAACGTAAGTCAACAGTACCCGATTTTCGTTTTGCTTACATCATCGGATCAGGTGATTTTGGTGCATCCGTACACGGAAATCCTGATAATTACACATACCATCTTGCTAAAAATGATTTATGGTGGGATGATTACGATGCTGATCCGCCTTGCTATTATCCCGGAGGAATAGAAGATCTGCGAAAAAGAATTCTCGCAGGCGACCCTACATTGAAAACTGATGTTTTTGCAGCAGCAAACAACAGAAATCATCAGCCATGCCAGACATCAGCTGCAAGATTAACCATGCACTTCTGTTCAGGTGGGGTTTTTGCAAATGTCAAGGAGCATCTTGATATGCATTCAGGTGTTTTGACACAGACTTATTCACTTGGCGATCAGAACGGTGTTGTAAAAGGGCAGGGCTTTGAGACAAAAAGCTGCATCAGTACAGCCGAAAATGTAATGATTATCGCTTGTTCTTCGTCAAAATTGGCAAGACACATGGGAAAAATTTCATTGGAACTCACGAAAGATCCAATGGAAGTCAGTGCCAATGGCGGTTTTCGCAGTGATGCTGAAATTAAGTTTCTTGAGGATGAAATTGAAAAATATTTCACACCGCAGCCCTTTGTGGATGGAGAATATTTCGGCTTTAATATGAAGCTTCGATCCGGACCTGACCCTGAAAATTGCCCTGATGTGCATTATACTGTTATGATGCGTTGCAGTGACAGGAATTTCAAGGCCTACTGTGCAGGATCCAAGGTTGTTGCAGAGGGCAGACCTGCAGGAGAAGGCGCAGTATTTCTGCTGACAATTGTATCAACACATGATGCAGATGATACATATAAAGAAGCAAAACGCAGACTTGACGGCATTGCAGCTTACCACATGCCGGTTGCCTTTGCAGCTGTCACTGAATGGAATTATCATATCTGGAAAAGATCGTGGATTCGTCTTCCGGATACGAAATATTCACGTCCTTGGTATTGGGGACTCTATCAGGCTATGTGCGCACGGCAGCCCGGGAAATTTGCGGCAGGCTATCTTGCACCCTGGTATCAATCCACTTATGCCAGCTGGGGCTATCACATTCTAACCTATGAACAGGCAAAAACGAATCTCGGTCTTTTGACTTCCAACCATGCAGAATTACTTGAGCCATGGTTCAGTCTGCTCGTTAAATCACAAGAAAAGCTGCAGAAATTCACAAAGAATTGTTATCAGATGAACGGCACTGCTTACCCGCATGCAATTTCAGGAACCGGAACCGTAATTTCTTCTACCATTACACTCAACGGTACACAAATGAACCTGCAAACAACAGGCGAGAGTGTCAAATATTGTTGGGATTATTATGATTTTACCGGAGATGTTGATTTTCTTCGTGAGGTCGGCTATCCGCTCATGAAAGAAGCCGCAACATTCTATCATGAATATTTGCTGACAGCAGATAACGGGGAACGATATATTTTCCCATCAAGATCACAAGAATTTACAAACACCATCGGCATGTCCAACGAATACATGACAAATTCACTTATCGATTTGTGCATGTTCAGATACACACTTGCAAATGCAGCCAAAGCAGCGCGCATTCTCGGAACGGATGATGATCTGGCAAGCAAATGGGAGGCTGACGTTGCTGCGATGCGTTGTGATTATCCGACCTGGCCTGACGGAACATGGAAAATTGCGGAAGACACGGATGATATGACCATCAACTATGGCCCTCCCGGTGTGACAGATGTTGCACCGATTGCATACACAGGTGAGGTTGACGGACGTCACGGTGTAACTCCTGAAGTGATGCAAGCAGCTCGAAGGACGGTTTATAAGCATATCCCGGATAATGAAATCCCTTGGGACAGATCATTCGGCATTATTTCCCGTCTTCGCATGGGAGATAAAGCCTACGGCGGACGTATGCTGAAGCTGATCCCTGAGGAATATGAAATAGGCGGTAATCTTGAAGACTTTTGGTTCCTTGAGGCTGATTTTTCAGTCGGAAAGGGTACAGCAGCAACTTCAGAAGTCATCAATGAAATGCTTCTGCAATCGCAGGGAAATGCTATACATGTTTTTCCTGCATGGGATGAAAACGTTGGTGATGCAGCGTTTTACTCTTTGCGTGCGAGAAATGCATTTCTGGTTTCTGCTGAAATGCGAGACGGGAAAATTGCTTATGCAATCATCCGTAGTTTGAAAGGAAACATCTGCAATATCGTAAATAACTTTGGCGAAAATGTTCAGGTCAGAGACCTTGAAACCGGCAAAACAGTTCAGTTTATCACGGATCAGGATTGCATTTGCTTTAAAACCTCTGCCAATCATGAATATGTCATTGAAAATGCTGACAAGCCTCTTGAAAGCTTCCCCATTATTGAATAAAAAAGGAGAATCGACATGAAAAAGTTTTTATCCGTTGTTCTTTCTGTGATGATGATTATCCTTGCTGTTGTGCCGGCTTTTGCTGCATCAGATGATGCTCTGCAGCTTGCAAAAGACGGACAAACCGACTATGTAATCGTCATTGGTGAAAATGCAACTACAGTCGAAATCACAGCTGCAAATGAACTTGCATCTTATCTTTTCAATATTTCAAACGCCACCTTTACTGTTGTCAGAGACAGTGCGCAAGAGAAAGAAACCGAAATTATTGTAGGTATCACTAACAGAGACTCTCTCATCACTATCAATCGTGATGAGATGGGTGATGACGGTGTTTTTATTCAGACTAAAGGGAATAGGCTGTTTTTGACAGGTGGTGCAAAGCGTGGTGCTTTGTATTCGGTATACACATTCCTTGAAGATTACCTCGGATGCAGATGGTTTACAAAAGTCAACCCATTGACTCCTGATAATGATGAATGCACATACATTCCCGAAATCAATGATCTGACAATTGAACCCATCAGTTATTCGTTTGTTCCTCCGTTCAAGCTGCGTCAGACTTATTGGATGTTCTCAACCATGTATGCAGATTACAGTGCCATTCACAAGCTGCATGGTGTTATGGCAGGTATTCCTGAAAATCTCGGCGGTATCACCACAGAGGATGTAGTAAACAGTGTACATACCCTGCAATGGATGATAACAACAGATCTTTTTGCTGAGCATCCCGAATATTTCGGAATGGATGAAAACGGCAACAGAACAACTAACAGACAGCCTTGTCTTTCGAATCCCGACGTGCTGAACATTGTAATTGATGCTGCAAAAACACATTTTTCACAGTATGCTTCCATTTACAGTGTGTCACAGAATGATGGTATGGAATTCTGCAGATGCCCCGAATGTGTAGCGTTCAATGATACACACGGTGGCGTTGATTCGGCTTCCATGCTTAACTTTGTCAACAAGGTAGCTGCAGAAGTCAGAAAGGAATATCCTGAGGCAAAAATTGAAACACTGGCATATCAGCGCAGTGAAACACCGCCGACCGGTCTTACGGTTGAAGAAAATGTAGTTATTCGTGTTTGTCCCATCAATACCTGCGTGTTGCATTCTCTTGACGATGCTTCTTGTCCTGCAAATGAAAAATTTGACAAAGTGCTTACCGGTTGGTCAGCAATGACAGATTCCATTTACGTCTGGGATTACAGCACCAACTTCCAGTATATTTATGCTTTCTATCCGAACATCACAGCAATTCAAGGCAGATATCAGTATTTCCGTGACAGAAATGTTATTGCTATCTTTGATAACGGATGCGGTGATAATGTTGTTCCCGGTGAATTGCATGAGTTAAGAACATATCTCATTTGTAAGCTTTTGTGGAATCCCGATACAGATGTGGATATGCACATTCGTGAATTCTGCAATTCATATTACGGTGAAGCAGCTTCAGAAGTTATTGAATTCATTTACTATTTTGAAGATGCTGTAAAGGGGTATAATGCAACAGCTGTCAAAACAAGTCATATGACCTGTCAGGACGGCGGCGAGAGTCTCGAACGCAATTCATCCTTAAATGAAATGAACGTTGCCAAGCTTGATAAAATCGTCGAAAAAGCAAAGAATAAAAATCTTACAGAAGATCAGGCAAGACGTGTGCAGGGCTTCGAAATCAGCTGGAGATTCTACAAAAATGCAACATGGGCAGGGGAGTTCAACTGGTTTAATTTCCGCAATGATCCGCAGGAGGCTTCCAGAGAGCTTTATTACGATATGAAGGATTACGGCATTGTATATCTTTCCGAAAACTGGGGGGGTTATTTCAGGGAAGAGGAGCCGAATTTCCTTGTGCGGCCGACATTCTGGTATCATAACGATGCAGATTTGCCGGTTATGACCAAGGTTGAGGCAGCAGTTTATCCGGTCATCAATAAGATTCTTCGTTTCTTCTTTGCACTTCCGAATTTGCTTCTCGATAAAATCTAACACACTAGAGCTCTGCAAAAAAGCAGAGCTCTTTAAATATTTACAAATTGTACACTAATTCAGCGACAATGTTTGATATAATGATTTTATTACATATTGAAAGAGGCGTTTTTATGGCAAAATATCTTATCGTTAACGCAGATGACTGCGGCATGTGTGAAGCCGCAAACAAGGCCGTTTTTGAATTACTTGAAGGTGGCTTTTTAAAATCAACTACCATCATGATGCCTTGTGCATTTGCCGAAGATGCAGTTCGTTATTCAATTGCCCATCCAGAATTTGCAATGGGAATCCATCTGACAGCCACTTCAGAATGGAAGGAGTGGCGTTGGGCACCGCTGACAGACGGCCAAAGCCTTATTGATGAAGAAGGTTATATGTGGCATAATTGTGTTCAGGTTTCCAAAAATGCAAAGCTTGACGAGCTTGAAAGGGAAGTACGCGCACAAATTGACAAAGCGCTGAAAATGGGAATGAAGCCTTCTCATATTGACAACCACATGGGATCTCTTTATGGTCACATCGGTCTTCGCTTTGAGCTCCTGAAGATGACCCTGAGAGTTTGTGGCGAATATGGTTATGCATACCGTCTTTATACAAAAGCCGACAAAAGAGTACAGCCTGCCGATACACCGTATATTCTGCATTATATTTCTTCTCTCATCGGTAAAATCTGGGGCAAAAAGTTCAATGTTCTGATGCCTGATTATCTTCTGTTCCCCAATTGGACAAAGGAGCTTCGACAGGGAACATATGAGGATTATAAAAAGCACATTCTGAACATCTGGACAAATATTCCCGACGGTGTTACAGAAACCTTTGTTCATCCTGCTCTGGAATGTGATGAACTCAAAAGCATTACCGGTTCCTGGCAGGATCGTGTATGGGAATATCAGCTGATGAAGGATCCCGAAACACATCAATACCTCAAAGATCATGGTGTTGAAATGATTAACTACCGCGATTTGATCGCAATGCAAAAATAATAGCAGATTTTACAAAAATATTTTCATTTTATTGTGAAAAAGTACTTGCAATATGAAAATATTTATGTTATAATTCTTGAGCAAATCGCACGCAATCGGATTTATGCAGTGTGCACTTTGGTGTCTGCGTAAGATGAAGATTGCGGAGGTGTAACAAAAGGAGGAAAAAACAAATGTCAGTAGTATCCATGAAACAGCTTCTCGAAGCAGGTGTCCATTTCGGACATCAGACCCGTAGATGGAACCCCAAAATGGCTCCCTACATCTTCACCGAACGCAACGGCATCTACATCATCGACCTTCAGAAGACGGTCAAAAAGCTTGAAGATGCTTACATGTTCGTTCGTGAACTTTCCGCAAACGGTGGCGACATTCTCTTCGTCGGTACCAAAAAGCAGGCTATGGATTCCATCAAGGAAGAAGCAATCCGTTGCGAAATGCCTTTCGTCAATGCACGTTGGCTCGGCGGTATGCTTACCAACTTCAACACCATCAAGAAGAGAATCAAGAGACTTGAACAGCTCACCGCTATGGAAACAGACGGCACTTTCGATCTGCTCCCCAAGAAGGAAGTTGCAAAGCTCAAGCTCGAAAGAGAAAAGCTTGAAAAGTTCCTCGGTGGTATTGTCGGCATGAAGAGACAGCCCGCTGCTATGTTCATCGTTGACCCCCGCAAGGAAAGAATTGCTGTTCTCGAAGCAAAGAAGCTTCATATTCCGATCGTAGCTATCGTTGATACCAACTGCGATCCCGACGAAATCGACTACGTTATCCCCGGCAACGACGATGCTATCAGAGCTGTTAAGCTGATTGCAGGCGCTATTGCTGATGCTGTTATCGAAGGCAGACAGGGTGAAACCACTGCTCCTGTTGCTGAAGCTAAGAAGCTCGGTATACCCATCGTTGCTATCGTAGACACAAACTGCGATCCCGACGAAGTTGACTACGTTATCCCCGGTAACGATGACGCTATCAGAGCTGTTAAGCTCATCGCAGGCGCTATG
>JAZOWJ010000244.1:0-2744 GCA_045659125.1 Acutalibacteraceae bacterium | reverse complement strand
ACCCACAAGCTCAATGAGGTTATGGAAATTTCCGACCGAGTTGCCGTTCTGCGCAAGGGCGAATCCGTCGGCTCTGTCCTGACAAAGGACACCAACCCCGAAGAATTAACTGCCCTGATGGTCGGCAAAAAGGTGGAGCTCAACATCGACCGCGGCGAACCGAAGAACTGCGAGGATCGCCTGATTGTCCGTGACCTCAACTGCCGCAACCGCGAAGGCAACAAGGTGATCAGCAATGTCACCTTCACTGCAAAATCGGGTGAAATTTTCGGTATTGCAGGTATCGCAGGCAGCGGTCAGAGAGAGCTTCTTGAATCCATTGCAGGGCTTCAGAAGCTTGAAAGCGGTGAAATTCTTTATAACGACCCCGAAAGCGGAAAGCAGGAAAACCTGCGCAACAAAACCCCGATGCAGATCCGTCACCTCGGTGTGCGTCTTTCCTTCGTCCCTGAGGACAGACTCGGCATGGGTCTTGTCGGCAACATGGACATCATCGACAATGTGATGCTGCGCAGCTACCGCAAGGGCAACTCCGTATTCCTCAGGAGAAAAGAGCCCAAGTCGCTGGCTGAAAAAATTATCCGCGACCTCGAGGTTGTCACTCCCGATGCAAAGACCCCTGTGCGCCGTCTGTCGGGCGGTAACGTGCAGAAGGTGCTTGTCGGCCGTGAAATTGCTTCCGCTCCCAAGGTGCTGATGGTTGCCTACCCTGTCCGCGGCCTTGACATCAACTCCTCTTATACCATTTACAACCTTCTCAACGAACAAAAAGAAGGTGGAGCATCCATCATATTCGTCGGTGAAGACCTTGACGTGCTGATTGCCCTTTGCGACCGCATCATGGTCATCTGCGGCGGCAAGGTATCCGGTATTGTGGATGCAAGAACCACAACCAAAGAAGAAATCGGTCTTCTGATGACTCAAACAGGAGGTGAAGAACAATGAGCCATGTTTCTCCGCATATGGAACCGCTGGTGCGTCTTTCCAAACGCGATGCAATGCCGACATGGAAGGGCATTCTTGTTCGCGTTCTCGGCATTCTGCTGGGCATTGGCCTGAGCTCACTTTTCATTGTTCTGGTTACAGACCTTAACCCCATTGAGGTTTTCACATCCCTTTTCGACGGTTGCTTCGGCACACCGAGAAGAATCTGGCAGCTGTTCCAGAACACAGCGATTCTTCTTTGCATCGCCCTGGCCGTCACCCCTGCCTACAAAATGAAATTCTGGAACATTGGTGCAGAGGGTCAGGTGCTTGCAGGTGCAGCCGCAACCGCAGCCTGCATGATTTATTTCGGTAACAGCATCAATCCCTGGCTGCTGATTCCGATTATGATTGTTACAAGCCTGTTTGCAGGCATGGTATGGGGCATGATTCCCGCCTTCTTCAAGGCCTATTTCAACACCAACGAAACCCTGTTCACCCTGATGATGAACTATGTTGCAACACAGATTGTTGCATTCCTTATCACCTATTGGGAAAATCCGAAGGGCTCCAACTCCGTCGGTGTCATCAACTCCGCCACCAAGGCCGGTTGGCTTCCCTATCTGTTCGGAAAGCAGTATCTCATCAACATCATCGTTGTTGTTGTGCTGACCGTAATTATGTACATCTATCTGAAATACAGCAAGCACGGCTATGAGCTGAGCGTTGTCGGTGAAAGCGAAAACACAGCCCGCTACATCGGCATCAATGTCAAAAAGGTTATTCTTCGCACCATGGCCATGTCGGGTGCCCTTTGCGGCCTTGCAGGTCTGCTGCTGGTTTCAGGCACCAGCCACACCATTTCCACCGCCACCGCAGGCGGACGCGGCTTTACCGCTATTCTGGTTTCGTGGCTTGCAAAGTTCAACCCTGCCGTTATGATGCTGACATCGTTCTTAATTGTGTTCTTTGAACGCGGTGCTGCACAGATTGCAACCACATTCAGAATGAACGAAAGCCTTGCTGATATCATCACGGGCATCATCCTGTTTTTCATCATCGGTTCGGAATTCTTCCTGAACTACAAGGTGAACTTCAGACACAAGCACAAGGAGGTGGCATAAGAAATGGATCTTGCAAAATTTGCCAGCTTTATTACCCAGGCCATCATCACGGGTATTCCGCTTATGTTCGGTGCAACCGGTGAAATGATTACCGAAAAATCCGGCAACCTCAACCTCGGTATTCCCGGCATCATGTATGTCGGCGGCATTTCGGGTGTTGTCGGCGGCTATTTCTGGGAAACCTACGGCGACAAAACCAATGCATTCATGTGCATTCTTGTGCCGATGCTGTGTTCCCTGCTTGCAAGTGCCGCCATGGCATTCATCTACAGCTTTCTGACCATCACCCTTCGTGCCAACCAGAATGTCACAGGTCTTGTGCTGACCACCTTCGGCATGGGCCTCGGCTCTTTCATCGGCGGCTCACTTTCCACGATTCTCGGTTCCGGCACAACCGTTTCGCTCAACGCAACGGCTGCATTCTTCAAAAAAACCCTTCCCTTTGCGAAGGATCTCGGACTGTTCGGCAAAACATTTTTGTCGTTCGGCTTCCTGGCCTATCTCGCTGTTATCATTGCAATTGTTGCCGCATTCATCCTCAGAAAAACCCGCGTCGGGCTGAATCTGAAGGCAGTCGGTGAAAACCCTGCAACCGCTGATGCTGCAGGCATCAACGTAACAGGCTACAAATATGCGGCTACCTGCCTTGGCGGTGCCATTGCAGGCCTCGGCGGTCTTTACTACGTTATGGACTAC
>JAZOWJ010000243.1:0-8651 GCA_045659125.1 Acutalibacteraceae bacterium | reverse complement strand
AGACCGCTTGGCCTCCGACTTTACACCTCCACCGTTTATGACTACTCAGGCTACAACACCATGGATGACCGCTATGCCTACAATGTTGCACACACCCTCGCACAGACCCAGAAGTATGTGCAGGAGCACGGTGCACAGTTTGCCTATGTGGTCGCTCCCAACAAGAGCTCTCTGTATCCCGAGCACATGCCCTATTATCTTCCCGTTGTGGACGATGAAAACAACATGGATGTTATCCGCAAGCACCTGAATGCAATGAATGTCAATTTTGTTGACCTGTTCCCTGTGTTTGAGGCAGAGGAGGAAGAGCTTTATCTCCACCGTGACTCCCACTGGAACAACAAGGGCGCCCTGCTTGCCTATAACACCATCATGGATTATCTCAAGACAGAACATGAAACCTATGCAACTGCTCCCTACACCAAGTCAAAAACCGAATACGGCGACCTTGGTAATATGCTCTACGGTGTAGCAGCAGAGCCCGAATGGAACTATTATTACGATATCGAAGAGCTTTACACCCTCAAAACACCCATGCAGAGCGTGGAGGATCCGCTGATTATGACGGACAATCCGAGTGGGGAGGGTACACTGGTTATCTATCGTGACTCGTTCACCAATGCCATGCTGCCGTTCTTTGCCAACGAATATGCAAAGGCTGTTTTCACAAGAGGTCAGCCCTATGCGGTGGAAAGCTATATGCAGATTCACAAGCCTGACACAGTGATTATCGAGGTCGGCGAACGCGGTAACTTCGTGCTCGGCTATCAGCCGCCCATCTTCACGGGTGCTGTTACCGAAATCACCGCCGCTGTGAATCCTGCAGCTGAAAACACCACCACCCTCTCTTTGGAATCTGCAAAGAACGATACGAACTTTTACCTTATCCGGGGCTTCATTGACGGCTTCACAAATTACACCGATGTGTATGTCTGTGTGAACGGTACATATTACGAAGCCTTTACCGTCACCGATACGAACGGCGACAATGATTACGGCTATATGCTGTATATCAACAAGAATCTGATTACGGACACCGAGCTGAATATCTCGGTCGTGATCAACGAAAACGGTCAATACATCAGCGTATGTGATGATACATTTAATACTACGGAGGAATAAAAAAATGAAAAAAGTTCTCGCAATCGCAACTGTCCTTCTGCTTGTTCTCACTGTTTTTGCAGGCTGCAGCAAGGATGCACAGGAAATCATCGTCAAGGATCAGAAAAACTCTGTCACCGTCACCTTTGAAAAGGGTATGACTGTCAAGGATCTTCTTGCACAGGTCGGCGTTGTTCTCGCTGAAAAGGATGAGGTCACTCCTGCTCTTGACACCGTTCTGGAAGAGCCCGTTGAAATCAGCATTGCCCGTTATGCAAAGGTCAATGTTGTGATCACCGAAGAGGTCAAGGAAGAAGCAACTGAAGCAGCTGCTGAAGAATCCGAAGAAAACGAAGAAGCTGAAGAAGCAACCACCGAGGCTGCTGCTCCCGCAACCAAGACCGTTGAGGTTGAGCTTGTCGGCGGCACTGTTGCAGATGCTCTCGAAAAAGCAGGCATCAAGGCTGAGCAGGTTGTTGAAATCAACTTTGAGCTCACCGATTATCTCTCTGATCTCGATGGCGACATCCTTGTTACTGTCGGCGAGCTGAAGATGGAAGAAGAAAGTGCTACCACCGCAGAAGGTGCTTCCGAGTCTGCTTCCGAAGCAGCTACCGAAGAAGTAACCACCAAAAAGGCTGATACCACAACCACTACCACCGCCGCTTATGAAGATGATGAAGACGACACCACCACAACCACCCGTCGTCCCGTCACTGACCTGGCCACCAACAGAGTGGACCCGACCGAGCCCGGAACCGCTCCCACCATGCCTGTAATCACACCCGAAGCCACCACTGAAAGCACAACGGCAGACAGCGGCAATGACGAGCCCGAAACCGAAAGAACCCTCGTCAAGACCGAATGGGCAGAAGGCTGCGACGGTTCCGGCAGCGGCTATGTTGTTTACTGGTATTCCGACGGCTCTTATGAAACCGAGGAATATGCCTCCAGACCCGACTGGATCTGATAACAAGCTATAAAAAAAGACTGCAGCGATGCAGTCTTGTTTTTGTGCAATTTTTTATTTGTTTTATCAATCTGCAATGCTTGTCAGGCCGGTGCCTTTTGTTTCTGCTGCCTTTGTCAGCAGGATACCGCGGCCGGCCACCGTGCCGGAAATCACAATCCACAGGCAAATGGTGCCGATTGCAGCTTCACCGGGCACGGTCTGCATCTGCACACAGATCTGCGGCAATTTTATCCGCCATGCAGATGACTGTCGCAATCATCACAAAAACGCAAAATATCCGCGACCATCGGATTTGTTCATTTCCTTTTGCAGACGAACAAGCTCTTTTTTTCTTTTGGAGGTTAAAGTTCTTGTTTTCATCCTTATTACCCCCGTATCCTTAACATATTTTCTGTATTACTGCTATTTTCTGCTTGTCAATCAGAATGCGTATATGTTCCATTCCGGAATTATATTGTGAAAAACTTGTGTCATACATGTTAATCTTTTCATGTGTTTCAAAAAAGACTTGCATATTGACGGAAAAGATGTTAAGATGTTACCATAAAGAAGTATTTTACATTTATGACGGAGGTGGATGTATGAGAATCGGACTTGCACAAAGTGAAGCCGATACAACCGTTTCTTCTCTTGCAAAATGGGCAGAATGGCTTGTTTCAGTCATCACCGCCCTGCGCAACTTCCTTGAAAGCATCGGCATTATTGGCGAAGAAGCGGAAGAAGAGCCCGTTGCTTAAAATTTTTTACTTTCCGGTTGTAATTTTTTTACAATAAACTTAAAAAAGAAAAGAGGTCAGCAAAATGGAAGACATTCTCGGCATGCTTGGTTTCGGCAGCATCGGTGAAACCGATGACGTTCCTACCATCATCAATGAATTCGCAGCTATCTTTGCAAAGATCGTTGAAATCATCATTTCTTTCCTGAACGGCGATTTCAGCGCTATCACCGGCGGCAAGGACGAAGTTTCTCCTGAAAACACCTGATTGAACTGAAAATGATGAATAAAAGATCGGTTTCATCACCGGTCTTTTTTCATTTTCTCCAAAAAATATGATAAGTTTTTGGCAAAAATGTTAAAACTTTGGTCACAATTGAATTTTGCTATTGTATTTGCCTTCAATTTATGTTATGCTGAATAAGCGGATATATATGTCCGTAGTTCATTAAAAGTGAGGTGCGCACTACATGATTATCGGTAAGAACGACGATTACGCATGGATCCAGACTTTCATTGACTATCTCAAGCAGATCATTGACATGATTATGAAGCTCTTCGGCTCCGCTTCTGCAGACGACAGCACTGCAAAGACTGAATAAGTCTGAAAACCCATTGCATTTTTAATCTGTACAGAAAAAAATAAAGACTCCGTAAAGGAGTCTTTATTTTTTATCCTTTTTTGTCTTATGCTGTCAGGTCGATGGTGTAAACGGCATTTGTAAACCATTTGTTGGTCAGGAAGTTGCGGGGACGGAAAATGACCTTGCCGTCATACACTTCCATCTGAAATCCTGTTGCGGATGCGGGGTTTCCGAAGGAATTGACAATGCCGTAGGTGGGAAGTGAAACATAGGTCACACCGTTGTACTGCTCCACATTTGCAAAGCCGACAACCTCTGCAGCCTCTTCACTCTTGATCCCGCCGTGAATGTGACCGCTGATGTAAAAAACATTGCTGTATTTTTCCATTACGGATTTTACATCGTTGCGCTCAAGCTCAATTCCGCTGTCGGGATAAACAATATTCTGACCGTTTGTGTCGTCAACGGGCCAGTGGCATACAACAAAAGCAGGCTTGCCGTCTGCGGTTGCTCTTGCCAGCTCATTGTCAAGGAAAGCAAGCTGCTGTGCAGACATATCCATGGCATCCCAATGACCGCCGTCAATAACCTCGTCACCGAGCACGATAAAGGTGTAGCCGTTGACCTCGTAGGAATAATAGTTGTCTTCAGCCTGAATGCCGAGGTATTCGTTGTTGTAGCGGATAAAGTTTGCCTTTGCTTCCTCGCGGGTGATGTTGGTCACATCACGGTCGCCGACATGGCCGATGTCATGGTTGCCTGCAGCAGTGATGGCAACAGCAGGGGAATGCTTGGTGAAAATTTCGTAATGTCTTGCAAGCGAGGCCTCGTCTGCGTAGTTTGTGATGTCACCTGCAATAACCACCGCATCAATCGGCACCTTGGCTCTTTGCAGATTCTGCAGACCGACGGTCAGAAACAACGGACGCAGAAGCTCGGTTTCCTCAAGATGTGTGTCGGAAATCAGCTCCACGGTCATTCTGCAGTCTTCCTCTGCATTGTTGATAACGGGCAATTCAAAGCCTGCAAACGGAATCACCGTCAGCACAATCGCCATGATAAAGGACAAAAAGTTGGACATGATGGATTTAAAAACTGCCATATTGAACCCCTCTCTTTTTCATAGATACAATTATTTTATCATATCAATATTGAAATAACAAGAATTTTTTCAACGAAAAAGCTTATTCAAAAGCAGGCATAAGCTCATAGATGATCGACTGGCAGACATTATAAATATAGGTGCTTTCGTCAAGGCTTCGTGCACAGCCCGAGGTGAACACAACAACACCGTTGCGATAATCCTTGTCCATGGCATAAGCGCCGTGGAAGCCGTAGGAGGAGCCTGTGTGGGTGTAATGGGTCATGCCGTCATACAGGCTGGGAATGATGTAGGTTGCAAAGCCTATGATTTCATAGCCGTTAATGTATTGGTCACACAGCATTTCGTTGACGGCCTGCTGCGACAGCACACGCTTGCCGTTTTCGGCAACACCGCCGTTCAGAAGCATGCACAGCACCTTTGCGTAGTCCGTTGCATTGATCAGCAGATTGCCCTGCGTGATGTGCACGGTCTGTCCGAGCGTGGAGGAATAGCGGATGTTATTGAAGTAATAGCTCCCCCACATTTCAGTGCCGCCCGAATAAAGCTTTGCGTAGTCCTTGCTGACCAGCGAGGTGGAAACATAGCCTGCATCCAGCCCGAGCGGATCAATAATATATTGCTGTGCAAGGTCTTCAAAGCATTTTCCTGTTGCAAGCTCGCAAATGCATCCGACCAATGCAGCACCGAAGTTGGAATATTCCGAAATTTCACCGGGACGGCTGCTGCGATCGTAGTTGGAGGCATCGTTAAGCAGGGTTCGGATGGATATGGTTGAACCGCTTTCAAGGCTGTCGTTGAAGGAGCCCCATCCTGTGATGGTGGAAGAATGCGTCATCAGCATCTGCAGGGTGATTTTGTCATTCGGGTAAGAGGGATTGCGTACGGTAAAGCCGAAGTATGTGCTGATATCCTCATACAGATTCAGTACACCCCTGTCAACCAATGCCATGCAGGTTGCAAAGGTGACCAGCTTTGACAGGGAGGAGGCGCGGAATTTGGTGATGTCCGTAATGGCCTTGCCTGTCTGCTTGTCGGAAACGCCGTAATTGTAGGTGCCGACAACCTTGCCGTCACGTATAACAGCTGCCTGCACACCGTAGGCCTCATATTGCTTGCAGATTTTGTCCACTGCGGATTTGTCATAGCTGTAAGGACTTTTTTCTTCAAGTCCGACTGCCATACGCAGAATGATTCTTGCATCTGCAGAGTCCAGTGTGCCGTCACGCGTGGCATCCATGGCAAACAGATATTCGTAATCCTTGCCGCATCGCTTTATGATATCCTCGTCATCCTCCAGATAAACCGCATAGCGCAATGCAAGTCTTGCATCGTCTGCAGCAACCGTTCCGTCATTGTTGACGTCGCCCGTCAGAAAATAATTGGTGATTCCGATTGCGCCTGCACACATGCTCATGCAGCCCCACACAAGGCAGCAGGTCAGCATAACAGCACAGATTTTTCTGAATTTTCCGAACATTTTCAAGCCCCCTGTTGTGTAATGAACACCATTATTGTAGCACGGATTTTTGCAAAAAGCAACCGAACAAAAGGGGATGAAAATGCAATAATAAAGATTACAAAACTGTAAGTATTTTGTAATCAAAACACCCTTTTTTTTGCAGAAAATGCGGTATATAATAATCTCATCAACATGAAATCTTCCTACTTCAAATCCCATATATTCAGAAAGAGCCTCGTCAATTGCCGGACGAGGTTTTTTCTTTGTCTGCAAAAAAAATGCGCTTGTTTTTTTTTGCAATTTGACAAATTTTATTTCGTCTGTTATAGTAAAGATATTATCCGAACGGAGGTTTTATTATGAAAAAAAGAACCCGTAAAGCCATCGCCGCCGTTGTGTGCGTGGCTGTTTTTCTCGGTCTTTGTGCATTTTATTTCGGCATCGGCTTTCAGACCGTTTCTTCCGACCGCAGTCTGACAGGTCTGCTCGGCGGCGAGCTGTATTTTGCTGCGCATCGAGGCCTTTCTTCTGTGGCACCCGAAAACACCGCACCTGCACTTGAGGAAGCAGGGAAGGCAGGATTTTATGCTGCCGAATTCGATATCATGCCCACCAAGGACGGTGTGTGGATTCTGAATCACGATGATTCGGTCGATAAAATGACCGACGGGGAAGGGGATGTGTCCTCGTTTACCTGTGAGGAAATCATGCAGTTGAATATCGACAACGGCAATGGCATCAGCAATTACCCCGACCTGCATTTCACCACCTTTGAAAATGCGCTTGCCATTTGTTATGAATACGGCATGCGTGCTATGGTTGAGGTCAAGGGCGGAACACCCGAGGATATGCCTGCCATGCTCGAAGTGCTCAAGGCATCTCCTGCATACGAAACGGCAATTGTGATTGATTTCAGCGAGGACCGCCTTGCAAAGGTACGAGAGCTTGATAAGGATGTCGAGCTGTGGTATCTGCTCAATCACATCACCGAAGAGGATATTGCCTTTGCAGAAGAAAACAACATGGGACTTGCCTTTAATTTCGGCTTTGCAGATAATTATAAAATGCTGAAAACCGCACAGGAAAAGGGAATCACCCTTGCCTCCTGGACGGTGGACTTCCCGCCTGTTGTCGATTGGCTTCGCTTGTTCGGTGTCAAATACATCACAACAAACAAAATCCTGCCGTAACAAAAACCGGAGACTGCAGCTGCAGCCTCCGGCTTTTTGTAATTATGTTTTTCTTAATAAGTAAACTGTTTGCCGAAGACAATGGTGCCTGCGACTTCGCCTATGCACGCAAAGCCATATCTTTCATAAAATCGAATGGCACCGGTGTTGTGCTTGAATACGGTCAGCATAATACCCTTGCATTTTTTGCTTTGCAGGTGGTCGAAAAGGGTATGCATCAGCTGTGTGCCGATGCCCTTGCCCTGATATTCGGGCAGCAGATCAATGTGCAGGTGTGCAGGGAATTGCTCTGCATACTGCGCATGCGGAACAATGCTGTCCTCTGCCCATTTGTGCTCGGAGGTGCGAGTGGGGTCAATGCGGGGCTTGAAGTCGCTGTAAAAAGCTTCGCGAAAGGCAGGAAAGCTCTCTGCGCACAGAATATATCCCACGGCATGGTCATTTTCGTCTGCAAACACAAAGCAGTTATGACCCTCGCGTTCAATGTAGTAATCGCAGTAGGTGGTCAGCAGAAAATGCTGTCCTTTTTCGTCGGCATCACACGGCCCGTCACTGTTCAGGCAGATGTAACGCACAGCATCGCGGTCGGTTTCTTTATACGGTCTGATCGGCATTGGTGATCCTTTCTTGCTTTTTGACAGCAGGGGTAAAATTCACAATAAACAGCAACACCTCGTACATTGCAACGGGAATCATTTCCATCAGGGCGCTTTTTCCGACTCCGATGAAAATAATAAGAAAGGTTGCGAAAATGCCGAACATGCTTGCGGTCAGTGCTCCGAAATGCTTTTGCTTTTTGATGTTGATAATGAAGAACAGCACCCCTGCAGCAAGAATGAAAATGATGAACACACCTGTTGCAACCCAGTGCAGAATGCGCTTGGGATTCCAGTCGGCAATGCTGTGGCCGAGTGTCAGTGCAATGCAGCACACACCGACTATGGACAAAGCACAAAGCACATCGAGGAATTTGTTTTTGTAATCAAATTTTTTGTACATGTATTGCAGATTGCAAGCCACACCGCCTGCCGTAAGCAGTCCCCAGACCCAGAAAAAGATTTTTCGCTCGGGCGTTTCGCACAGCAGTGACAGAGTGCCGAATTCACTTGCGGGATTGTTGCCCCAGCAAAACGGCAAAACGAGTCCGTAAACAAATGCACAGGCAAGAATACCGATGCAAAACGGCTTGTTGAAAAGAAAAAGTCTTTTGTTCATGTTTATTTCCCCTTTTTTTAATAATAAATTATTTTACCACACCGACAAAAAAATTGCAACCAAAAGAAGGCTTTTTTGCCTGCAAGGCAAAATTGCACCCTCGTTTGCAAAACAAAACCGCTTCCGTTTCCGGAAGCGGTCTTGTATGGATGGTGATATGAAAAAGAAGGGGGATATCAATCTTTGCCGAAGGATAAAACGGTGCCGTTTTCGGCGTGGATGTCGTATTCGTATTCGGTGAAGCCGACACGAAATTCGATTTCATAATGGTGAATACCGTTGTCGTAATCGCGTTCGGTGCGGTCGAA
>JAZOWJ010000242.1:0-9710 GCA_045659125.1 Acutalibacteraceae bacterium | reverse complement strand
CGTGATATGCACCTCGGTTTTACCCGAAGCGGTTGAATTGGCAGTGACAGAGCCTGTATAGATACCGTAAGCATTACCGTATGCGGTCAGGGTGCCGCCTTTTATCTGAATGTTGCTCTGCAAAGCAGAAATACCGTTTGTACCGTTGAGGGTAACTGAGCCGCCTGCCATTTTGAAGTAGCAATCCTGCAGCTTAAGACCTGCTGCCGTGTCTGTGCTTGCTGTGGCATTTGCACGCAGGGTGCCGCCGTTCATATACAGCCCCTTGGTGGTTTCAACACCTGCATTGGAGCCTGTGGCATTGATAACACCACCGTTGATGGTCAACGAGCCGCCCGAGCAGAACACTGCACGGTTGGTTGCGGAAATGTTGACCTCGGGTCCGTTTACAATGATGTCACCATTGGATGCAATCAGACCGTTCTGACCGACAATACTCAGCTTGCCGGTGCCGTTGATTGTCAGTGTACCATTCTGCACACCGACTGCATAGGACTTTGTATCATTACTGATCTGAACAGATGCACCTGCAGGGATGTTGATGCACAGATTGCCGTATACAGTGATGATCTCAAAGGTGCCCTTGGTCAGGGTGAGTGTATACATTTCATCACGGCGATTAAAGACCATTTCCCAACCGTATCCCGAAGCATAGCCGTCGGTCATGTCAACCTGATCACCATTGATGCCGACCCTCGGCTCTTCGGCCGCAGATGCAGACAGCATCGGCAGACAGAATAAGAGTATCAGCACACTCAGGATACAGAGAATGGATTTTTTCATATTTTTTATCCTCCTTGCGGCGGGAATTTTTTACAATTTTCTTGCACGCATAGCATTGCATACGGCAATGACGCACACACCGACATCGGCAAAAATGCCGATACCCATGCCTGCAAAACCGAAAGCAGACAACAGAAGCACACCGAATTTGACACCGAGTGAGAACACAATGTTCTGCATGACAATGCGACGGGTTTTGCGGGAAACAGCCATGCAAAGAGCAATATCGGCAGGGTCATCCTTCATCAGCACAACATCAGCGGCCTCCACAGCAGCATCCGAGCCGAAGGCCCCCATGGCAATACCGACATCCGCACAAGCAAGAACAGGCGCATCGTTAATGCCGTCACCGACAAATGCAAGGCGCTCACCGGGCTTGCTTTCAGCCTTTATTCTTTGCGCAATTTCAACCTTGTCTGCAGGCAGAAGCTCTGCATAAACCTCATCAATGCCAAGTGCATGGGCTTGCTGTTGTGCCGTTTCGCTCCGATCGCCCGTGAGCATACAGATTCTGCTCACACCTGCCTTGCGCAGGTCTGCAATGGCGGTCTTTGCATTGGCCTTGGCTTTGTCAGCCAAAAGAACACAGCCCATATATTTTCCGTCAACTGCAACAAACACAGCGGTTTGATTTTCCGAAAGCTGCGGGGCAGAAATCTTGTTTTCGGCCAGCAGCTTGGCAGAACCTGCCAGAACGGTTTTGCCGTCCAGAACAGCAACCACACCGAAGCCTGCTTTTTCATGCACCTGCTGCGGCTCTTGTGCGCTTGCAGCTGCGGCACAGACGGCCTTTGCCAACGGATGCGCCGAATGCATTTCGGCAGATGCTGCAAAAAAGAGAAGCTCCTCTTCTTGCACACCCTCGGCAGGGCAAGCCTGTGTTACAGTGAACACACCGTCGGTCAGAGTCCCTGTTTTGTCAAACACAATCGTTTTGCAGGCAGAAAGCTGCTCGAGGCTGTCTGACCCTTTTATGAGAATCCCCTTGGCTGCTGCACCGCCGATACCGCCGAAATAGGACAGCGGAACGGAGATAACAAGCGCACAGGGACAGGAAATAACAAGAAATACCATAGCACGGCGGATCCATTCCGACCACACCGTCCAATCATTGTAAGCCCCCAAAGCAATCGGCGGAATCACTGCAAGCAATGCAGCCGCAATGACCACGCAGGGGGTGTAATATTTTGCAAAACGGGTAATGAACTTATCGCTTTTCGCTTTGTGCATCCCCCCATTTTCAACAAGCTCAAGAATGCGTGCAACGGTGGATTCCTCATAGGGCTTGGTGACCTGCACCGTCAGCACACCATTGGTATTGATGCAACCGCTGACAACCGTATCTCCGATACCGACCTCACGAGGCAGGCTTTCCCCTGTCAGCGCAGCCGTATCAAGTGCAGCCGTACCGCTGACAACAACACCGTCCAATGCAATGCGTTCTCCGGGCTGAATGAGAATCTGCATACCGACCTGTACCTCTTCGGGAAAGACCTCTTCGGTCACTGTGTCCCTGATTACACGGGCCGTGTCAGGACGGATATCCATCAGTGCGGCAATGGAACGGCGGGACTTGCCGACAGCAATGCTTTCAAACAGCTCACCGATCTGAAAAAAGATCATAACCAGTGCAGCTTCGTGGTATTCACCCACAAAAAATGCACCGACAGTAGCAAGCGCCATCAGGAATTTTTCATCAAACACCTGTCCGCGGGCTATGTTGCGCACGGCATCCAGAAGAACCTGACAGCCTGCCGTCAAATAAGGCAGCATAAACAAAAGCAAGGTCGCCCATGGCGGAAGAAGCAGAGCATGCGAAACAATCGCAGCCGAAGCCAGCAAAACAGCAGAAATCGCAATGCGCAAGGCCGCATTTTTCTGTTTTTTGGTCATAGAAGAACCTCTCACAGCAGAACTTCGCAGTTTCTGTCCACTTTTTTGACTGCCTTGACTGCCTGCTTCATGATATCATCAAAACGGCTGTCATCGGCCTCGATAATCATTTTCTGTGCCATAAAGCTGATGGACACATAGCTGACACCGTCAATTTTGCGGATGGCTTCCTCCATTTTTGCTGCGCAGTTGGCGCAGTCCAGATCTTCCATTCGGATTGTTTTACGCATTTTCGTTCCCTCTTTCTTCGTTGATATGGTCGATTCCCATGCGGATAATGGCACGAACATGGTCATCAGCCAATGAATAATAAACCGTTTTACCCTCACGGCGTGAGCGTACAAGGTCGGCTTGCTTGAGTACACGCAGCTGATGCGATACAGCACTCAGCTCCATGCCGAGCAGCTGTGCAACAGCACAAACACAAAGCTCGGTATCTGTCAAGGATACAAGAATCCGCATTCTTGTGCCATCACCGATTACCTTGAAAAAGCAGGTCAGCTTATCCAGGGTATCTGCCGACAGTGCATGGCTTTGTGCCGTTTGAACGGCTTGCTCATGCCGGCTTGCGTGGGTGTCGCAGCAAAGGTCAGACATACTTGAATCTCCTTTCAATTGAATGGTCATTCAAGTGTATTATATGCTCTTTGCAAGCCTGTGTCAACATAAAAAGAGAGAAAATTTTTGTATGTGCAGTATAAAGCACGATGCTTGCACGCACCTTAAAAATGCAGGATGTAAATTCTGCCTTTTACTGTGCAAATTTATACAAAAAAGTGCAAAAACACATACATAATTATTTTATCATATATAGCAAACAAACGCAAGTATTTTGTTGCATAAATTATGCTTATATTCTGTTCCGAAAGCAACAAAAAAGATTGCTGCTTGCGTGAAACAGCAATCCTTCTGATTTTATTCAAACAACGGCGTTGAGAAGTAGCGCTCTGCAGTATCAGGAAGCACCGTGATAACGGTTTTGCCTTTGCCGAGCTGCTTTGCAAGACGCAGTGCCGCTGCAACATTGGTGCCGCTGCTGATGCCGCACAGTATGCCTTCCTTGCTTGCAAGGTCCTTGGAGGTCTGCAGCGCTTCTTCATCCTTGACGATGCACACATCGTCGTAAATTTCGGTGTTGAGTATATCGGGAATCAGGCCGTCGCCTATGCCCATCTGCACATGGGTGCCGATGGAGCCGCCCGAAAGAATGGCAGCATTTTCAGGCTCGACCGCCCAGATTGTCATGTCAGGATTGTGTGCCTTGAGCACTTCGCCGATGCCTGTAATGGTGCCGCCCGTGCCGATGCCCGAGCAAAAGCCGTGAATGGGCTTTCCGACCTGTTCAAGGATTTCCCGTGCGGTGCCTTCGCGCTGAACCGCAGGGTTTGCAGGATTCTCGAACTGCTGCGGCACGAACACATTGCTGTCTTCTTCCTTCATTTTCAGGGCAAGATTGAGGCATTCCTCAATGCAAAGGCCGATATTGCCTGCATCATGCACCAGAATGACCTCTGCACCGTATTGCTGCACGAGCTTTCTGCGTTCCTCGCTGTCAGAGTCGGGCATGATGATTTTTACCTTGTAGCCTTTGACGGCGCCGACCAAAGCAAGTCCGATTCCCTGATTGCCCGAGGTGGGCTCAACAATGATCGTATTTTCATTAAGCAGACCCTTTTTTTCGGCATCGAGAATCATATTGTAAGCCGTGCGGGTCTTGATGGAGCCACCGACGTTGAGTCCTTCAAATTTAACAAGAATTTCGGCGCTGTCCTCGTCTACCATGTGATTCAGGCGGATGACGGGGGTGTTTCCGAGCGCTTGCAGAATATTATCGCAAATCATAAAAAACCTACCAAAAAAAGAATATGGGAAATTATAGCATATCATTTCCCTGATTGCAATTATATTTTTTAGTATATGTTGTTTTTCTCACAGGGTGCATTTTTTCATCAGCCGAGCTCACATTTCTTTTTTGATGTGGGTCAGCGGCTCGAGGTCGGCGGCATACAGGTGGCTTGTGTCGGAGTAACGCAGGCAGGTGGGAGCCGTGATGCCGTTTTCCGTATTTTCAAATTCAAGCACCGTCACACCTGTGTGCTCATAGTCAAATCCTGCCCACATGATGTGCACAGGGATATGCAGCAGCACCGAGATCCATGCCCTTGAAAAAGCGGCGTGGCAGAACAGAGCCACTTTTTCGTCATTGGGCTTCACAATGCGATACGCATTCCCCTCTTTTTTGTAGCCCAGCCGCTCCAGAAAAGCATTGCCGTTTGCTTCAATGAAGGACACGGCTTCTTTCATGCCCGAGGTGCTGAAAAAATCGCACTCATAAGCACGGTCAAACGGAAGATTCGCGTTCTCCCCTGCTAAAAAGCAGGTATTCTGAATCAGCGACACCGATTTTTTTGTGCCGTCGGGTAAGGTTGTGAGCCTGCCGTCCCCGATTTCCGCCGCCCAATCCTCAATGGTCATTTCAAGCCCGAGCTTTTCGCAGGCCGGCTGTGCGGTCTGCCTTGCACGAAGCAAGGGAGAGGCGAAAATACGGTCAATTCCGCATTTCTCCATGCGCTCCCCGACAGCAAGGGCTTGTTTTTGCCCCAATTCGGTCAGCGCCCCGTCATGCCCGGGCTCACCATGGCGGATGATATATAAAAGCATATTTTATACCTCTTTTTATTCGTTCCACTTTTTCAGCAGGTCGGCAAAGGGGTTGTAGGCGTCATTTTTCTGTTCTTTTTCCTGCTTCTTCATATAATTGTTGACATCATACTTACCGGCACCGGCAGACTCATGGCGTTTGTTGAAATCAGCCAATCTTTCACGGTAGCCGCATTTGCAGACAAAGAGCTTTTTGTCGCCCTCACCGCGCAATTCCATACGCTTCATGCAGTTGGGGCATCTTGCGTTGGTAGTCTGCGAAAGTCCCTTTCTGTAGCCGCATTCACGGTCGGGACAGACAAGCATTTTTCCCTTTTTACCGTTGACCTCCAATAAGAATTTGCCGCAATCGGGGCATTTTTCCTTGGTGGCGTTTTCGTGGTGATAAACCGCTTCGCTCTTTGACACCTCACCGACAAGCTCGGTGGCATAGGAACGCATTTCGCCGATGAATTTCTGCTTATTTTCTTTACCTTGGCTTATGTTCTGCAATCTCTGCTCCCATTTTGCAGTCAGCTCTGCGCTTCTGAGTTCTTCAGGCACGATGCGGATGAGCTGTCTGCCCTTGGCGGTGGGACGGATTTCCTTGCCGTTGCGCTCAATAGAGAAATTATCGAACAGCTTTTCGATGATATCGGCTCTGGTGGCAGGGGTACCGAGTCCCGAGGTGGATGCCAGCACAGCACGAAGTGCCTTGTCCTCCACCTGCCCCGTGGGGTTTTCCATGGCGGTCAAAAGTGTGGCCTCGGTATAGCGTGCAGGGGGTCTTGTTTTTCCGTTCAGCACACGCACATCACGCACATTCACGGTCTGTCCCTGCTGCAGGTTTGGCAGATTCTGTGCGGTATCATCGGGATTTTCATCGTCCTCGTCTTCTGCAAAATTCTGATACAGTGCCTTCCAGCCCGGAGAACGCACGGAGGTGCCTCTTGCATAAAAATCATGCTTGCCGACACGCACGGTGAGCTTCACCTCGTCATATTCATACGGCTCACTCAAAACGGCAAGAAAACGGCGCACCACAAGGTCATAAATATTCTTCTCGTCGCGGCTCATCTTCTGCTCGTCAGGTGATTCCTCGGTAGGAATGATGGCATGGTGGTCGGTGACCTTGGCATCGTTGACGATGTATTTGGTGTTGATGGTGCCGCGAAGCAGCTTCCATGCAGCTTCACGGTAAGGTCCGAAGGCAACCGCCTTCAGACGCTCATTAAGGGTCGGAACAACATCCTGCGGAATGTATCTTGAGTCGGTACGCGGATAGGTCAGCACCTTATGATATTCATACAGGCTCTGCATGATGGACAGGGTCTGCTTGGCGGAATAGCCGTATTTTTTGTTGGCATCACGCTGCAGCTCGGTCAGGTCATAGGCGGCAGGCGGTGCCTTGTGCTTATAATCCTTCTGCAGGGATACAATCGTGCCGCGGCTTCCCTTGGTTTCGCCGAGGATTTTGTTTGCAAATTCGGGGTCGGAAAAACGGGTGTTGCCCTTGGGGTCACGGTAAATGCCGGAAAAGCCGTCAAAATAGGCTCTGACGGAATAATAATCTTTCGGAATGAATTTTTCAATTTCCTCTTCCCTTTTCACGATGAGTGCAAGGGTCGGGGTCTGCACACGGCCTGCAGAAAGCTGTGCGTTGAATTTGCAGGTCAGCGCACGGGTGACATTGATGCCGACCAGCCAGTCGGCCTCGGCACGGGCCTGTGCGGAATAATAAAGATTATCGTATTCGGTTGCAGGACGCAGATTCTGAAAGCCCTCGCGGATAGCCTTGTCGGTCTGCGAGGAGATCCACAATCTCTTTGCAGGCTTTTTGCAGGCGGCCTTGGACATGATCCAACGAGCCACCAATTCACCCTCACGGCCTGCGTCGGTAGCAATAACAATATTATCAACATCATCGCGCTTCATCAGCACATGCACATTGCGGAATTGCTTTGCAGACTGCTTGATGATGACAAGCTTCATTTTTTCGGGGAGCATGGGAAGATCCTTCATGTCCCATCTCTTGTATCGGTCATCGTAGGCCTCGGGATCGGCAAGGGTCACAAGATGTCCCAAAGCCCAGGTAATAATGTACTGCTGCCCCATAATGCAGCCTTCGCCCTTACCCTTACAACCGAGCACACGGGCAATATCCCTCGCAACAGAGGGCTTTTCGGTCAGAACGAGTGTTTTTCCCATTTTTTACTACCTCACACAAAGAATCGTCTGGACAGCCATGCCTGCATACGGCGGCTGTTTTTGACATAAATGAAGAAACCACCGACGGGCAGACTGCAGGCACCGATGACAACAGGAATAGCAAGTGACAGCGGTGTTGCAAAATAAAGATACAATGCTGCGGCACACACGGCGGCATAAACGGCAATCAAAAAACAGATCACCGCAGCCTGCACGGGCCAGTCGGGCTTTTTGCGTTCAAACACCTCAACTGTCACGCAGGCGAACACACCGAGCACCACAACAAGAGGCAGCGCCATCGACCAGAACCACTCACGGGTTGCAAACAGGTGATAGAAGAAATAAACATAGCCGAGGATGGCAAGTGAGTCCACCAGAATCAGCACAAAGGTACGTGCTTTCTGAATAAGAAACGGCAGCACGAACAGAATCCACACAAACAGTGATGCAGTATTGACAAAGTGCGCCCACTGCAGACCGTTTTCTTTGGAAACGAGCAGGTCGATGAGCAGACAGACGATATTCGGCAGCAGCAGAATCATTGAAAACAGAAATGCGGAAAAACGTCTGCGCACCTTGGCAGGGAGCACCACCTTGTCGGAGTACGGAGTGGGTACATCCTCGCAGGGCTGCTTCGGATTATAAACGGGTGTGTCGCAAAGCACACATTTTTTGGCACTGGCATCGAGCTCGACACCGCAATTAACACAATATGACATAAAAACAACTCCTTTGTTTAATCTGAATGAGCAGAAAATGAATGCAAAATGCAAAGTGCAAAATGCAAAATTAAAGGAATGGCGTTGCCATTTCAGAATATATAATCTTCAGTTTTGCCGTTTCATAATTATAGTTTGATTTGTATCTGCAATTACTTTCAATACGGCTTGAAAATGTTAAGTTTTTGCATTCATTGTTTTTTTATATAACTTTTTCATGCTCTGTCATCGGAGCGAAGCGACCCGATAATTTTGCATTTTGCATTCCTGCATTTTGCATTTGAAAAAGTCCGACGGACTTCTTCATCTGTTGCTGACTATTTTTACAGGAATCCCCGCTTTGACAAGGGTAGTAAAGAATTTTCGTTCGATTTCGGTTTCCTGACAAATATCGGCAAACGATACCGTCATTACATTTTTGATGCTTCCGCAGGCAACACGGCAGCCGTTGATTTTACCCGGTCCGGGCATAAAATCCAATCGTTGCACATGCGGCTCCATTTCGGGCGGAATGTTGAGATTGCCGACATTGGAAAACAGAACCGTGGTGGAATGCTCGCCCGTCAGACGGAACGAAATGTTGATGCCGAGATTTTTAATAAACAGCGGCAGATAACGCATGACACCTTTTTCGAGCTTGAGGTTGGCAGCCACCATGGCACGCAGATTCTTTTCAGTGTTGATCAGACGCAGATTGAGCATAATCTGGCGGATGAATTCCTCAAGCGTGTATTCCCCCAAGGACGGATCGATACGCACGGAATAGGTCAGGGTGAAATTGCGCAGGGATTTGCGGTTGAAGGGCTTGCGCAGGCTGACGGGAATCTGCACACTCAAATCGTCCTCACGGCGGGTTTCCTTTTTCTGCTGCTCATAGAAGCAGTAAAGCAGCACGGCCGACAGATATTCCGTTGCGGTGGCGCCGTATTCCTTTGCTTTTTTCAGAACAACATCCGTCGGCATAATTCCCGTGATGATACCCATGGTATGTGGCGGCAACGGGGTACCGCGGTAGTGATAAACCTTTCGGGTGGTGCGTCCCGAGCGGCTGTGCCTGCCCTCGCAATCATAAAACGGATCGTCAAGCTCCTCGGCGGTAGCAGGCTCGTTGATATCCAGCACATTGCCGCCGACCCCGATTTCATACCCTCTCAAACGCAGATACTGCGCCGCAAGGGTGCACAAAAAGGTGGTTGCGCCCGCACCGTCGGTCAGCGCATGGAAAAACTCCACGGCAATGTGATTTTCACGGTAGAAAACACGGAACAAAAAGCGGTTATTCTCTTTGAAATTAACGCGGTAGCAGGGATTGTTGATATCCTCACATACAGGCGGTGCATCATAAGGATTTTTTTCGAGATAAAACCAAAAGAACCCGCTTTTGATGCACACATCAAAGCAGGGAAAACGAGGCAGCACATCCTTGACGGCCTGCTCGAGCACCGCAGGATCGATTTTTTCTTCCAT
>JAZOWJ010000241.1:0-8390 GCA_045659125.1 Acutalibacteraceae bacterium | reverse complement strand
AGTCAGCGCAAGCAGTCTTCCCTGTCCGTCCACACGGGCGGCAAGGGTGATTTCGGAATAGCGGATATCCGCACCCTGTACGGTGTAAGCATCCGCACTTTTTCCGAAGGGATCAATAAAAGGAATTTTAGCTCCGTGTACGGCGGGTGTGGCTTTGTCTGCACCTGCCGTATCGTCATACAGGGTCATAACAAGCAGTGTATGCTCCCCCTCGACCGACACCCTTGCTGCGGAAACCTCGGACTCGGTCAGCACAAAGGGCTCGCCCGACGGCGGAAGAAGTGTGTTGATGTTTACCTGCTCACCACCTGCACCCGTGGTGCCTGCAAGCACGGTATATTCCGTCACCGTGCTGCGGTTGAACTGATCCACGATTGCCCTTGCAGGGTCACGCAGGGTTTCGGTGCTGATGCTCTGCATGTAAACAGAATGCTGAATATCCTCGGTCAGCACAAAGGGGGATGTGCTTGCCTTGACGGCATTGACCGCATTATTCAGAAACGAAACAGCCTGTCCGACCGACCAGCGCACATCCGCCTGCTGTGTCACGGGCGGCTGTGTCACCTGCGCAGCATCCGTAAGCTGCCCGGGGACAAATTGTGTTGCAGGCGCGGTGTCAGGCATAAGGCTGACAGGCGCTTGCGTCAGCGGTGCAGCGGTTGTGTCGGGAGCCACTGCTTCGGTTATCGGCATTGTATTGTCGGTATTGACCACCGTGCTGCTCTCATTCAGATGCAGGGTCACACAACCCGATGTGCACAGCAGAGCAACAAGAATCAAACAAAGTAAGGACTTTTTTTTCACGGCTGTCAGCTCCACAGACGCACATATTCGCTGACCGTGCCGTCCTTGGCGGTAGCAATCATCTTTTCCTGAATGGATCCGTTTTCAAGCAGATAAAAACGGTATTCATAAGCAATGCCTGCTTCAAAATCATCCGACAGTGCGAAATAGCTGCCGTCTTCATCCTTGGCAAAGACATTGTTGGAGGTGTCATACAACGCCTTGACATCACCGTCGGTCACGATAAGATATTCCGTGCCGTCCTCGGTGAGGAAGTCAAACACATTCACAAGATTCACCGATTCGCTGTCGGCTGTGTCGGAAACGCAGGTCTTTTCACCGCAGTAGGCAAGGTAAGGTGTCAGCTGTGTAAGCTGCTCTTGTGCATCCGCGTTGTTGTTCTTGACAACATTAAGAACCTTCGCAGCACGAAGATAAGAATATCTTGCAATGTTTGCAGCATAATCGGATGCATCTGCATTATCAAGCGTTGTCAGCCAGGCAAGCGAAGAAGCGGCATCAAAATTCAGAATCACATCCGAATAGCGATGCATTTCACAAAGCTGACGGGCATTGCGCAGGCAGATTTCGTCATACAGCTCCTTGGCACCCGGATACTGCGGCACATAAGCAATATAGATTTTTGCAACTGAAGGATTGCTTTCTGCCTGCTGCTTTGCATACTCATAGAAAATTTCGGGCATTTCGGCAATGTAGTCATCCAACGAGCCGCTGTTTTCTGCCATGATAACAGCCTGCTCAAAATCGCCTGCGGCTATATATTTTTCCATTTCCGCACTGCGAAGCTCCAAAATCTTCTTTTCGGAATTCAAAAAGCCGTCAAGGCTTTCGTAGCGTTCAATGGCCTCGGTATTGCGTCCCTCCTCGGCAAGCTTTCCCGCCGAACGGTAAACGGAAATCGGATCCAGAACAAACACCGCAAACAGAATCACCGCTGCAATGCATGCAAAAATGATTGCAAGATACAGCAGTGTCTGCAATCTGTTCTTCATTTTTTCATTTTTTTCTTTTCCGGTATTTTTCTTGACAGGTTTATTTTTATTTGCCATTTTTTCACAACCTCCGCCATTTTATAAAAGCAGTATACCATATTCCGTGCAGGCGGGCAAGTGTTTTTCACAAAGTCATATATAAAATGTATTATAAATATTGCATTATAAAAACAAAGTGTGTATAATGGAAGAACAATTAAAAAAGGAGTGATATCTCTTGGAATTTAACAAAGAAGGTCTGTTTATGTACCTTGCCGCAGCGGCTGTTATTCTGTTCGTCGTTGTGGAAGCTCTTTTCTTCATCGTGAAAGCATGGAAGCGTGCAACACAGCTGGGCATTTCCAAGGAAACACTGCGCAACACCGTCGTATCCAGCGCACTGTTCACCGTCGGCCCTGCTATTTCGATTCTTGTTACCGTGCTTGCCCTGTCAAAGGCACTCGGTATTGTTCTGCCATGGGTTCGCCTTTCGGTTATCGGCAACCTTGCGTATGAATCCACCGTTGCAGAAGCCGCACTCGGCTCGTTCGGTCTGTCACTGAATGCAGAGGTTACCGATCCTACCGCTTTTGCAACCGTCGCATGGTGTATGATGATCGGCAATATGTGCGCACTGATTCTCTGCACCGTTCTTTGCAAGGGGCTTCAGAAGAAGATCGGAAATGCCGCAAACAAGAGCGAAGGCAGCAAAAAGCTTGCAGATATGATTTCTGCTGCTGCATTCATCGGTATCATCGCTGCTTTCGTTGCCCGCGCAATCAACGGCACAACAGAGGATGGCACAGGCAATGCAGGCTTCATGAGCATTGCGGTTCTGATCACCTCCATTGTGATTATGGCTCTGCTTGATCTGCTTTGCAGAAAGAAGAACCTTACCAAGCTTGCAAACTTCACAATGCCCATCGCCATGTTTGCCGCTATGGGTATGGCAGTGCTGTTGAGCGCTGTGCTGCCGCAGGACATTGTAAACTTCGTCTGGAGATAAGGAGGGAGAACCATGAAAAAGACCAATACTGAAAAAAATTATTTCGATCAGGTTCATGTTTGGGGCAGATTGTGGACCATCGGCGCCATTCTTACCTTCCTTGCATTCCCGCTTGCAATCTGTGCATACTTCAATGTATGGCCGACCTTCAATCAGGTCATCACCCCTGCATTGCAGATTATTGCCATTTACTGGCCGACTGCTGTTATTGAGGTTATTGCATTCGTTCCCATGATGGGTAGCGGTGCGTCCTATCTGAGCTTCGTTTCGGGTAACATTTCCAACCTCAAGCTGCCGTGTGCACTTGCAGGCATGGAGGGTGCAAAGGTTCGTCCCAACACCGAAGAGGGTGAAGTTATTTCCACCATCGCCGCAGGTGTTTCCGCTATTGTTACCACCATCGTTATCGCAGCAGGTGTGCTTCTGTTCACCCCCATTCTTCCCTATCTTACCGATGCGGATTCTGTATTCTCTCCTGCCTTCACCTATGTGCTTCCTGCACTGTTCGGTGCATTGGGTGCAAGCTACCTTGCAAAGCACTGGAGAACAGCAATTGCTCCCGTTATTGCAGGTGTTATCATTCTTATTTTTGCTCCCACCATGGGCATCGGCACACTGATGTTCCCGACCATCATCGTGGCAATCATCAGTGCTGTCATCATCTTCAAGGTGCAGGATAAGAAAGCGAAAAAAGCAACCGCATAAACCACGAATAAGGGGCGGCATGACCGCCCCTGCGATTTTTCAGATAAAAAAACAGATGAAAAGGAGTTTTTGCCATGTTACAGAACGAAATCACCGCCCCGACCCCGTTGCTTCGTGAGGACGGACAGCTCAATGCACCCGGCTGGTGCAAGCGCAATCTCTATATTTACAACCGTGATAAAATTGCTGACAGCAAATGGCGTATCAAAGAATGGGATTTCTATCAGATCTGTGACGGTCAGCACATGGTGCAGGTCAACTTCTTTGACATTTCCATGGCTTCGGCACTCACCGTCAGTGTGCAGGACATCCGTTCAGGCAAGGAGCTTGCTTCTGCCATGGCCATTGAACCGCTGACTCCCAATCGCTCCATCATGAGCCACAACCCCGAAAAGCCGTTCTTCTTCCACCGCAAAATGGGCGGCTCGACCGTTATTTTCGATGTAAAAGACACCACACGCAGAATTTATTTCAACGGCAAATGCAAGGGCAAGCGACTGGTTGTGGATATCACAGCCGACAAGCTCATCGATCAGGAAAGTCTGACCGTTGCCATTCCCTTCCGTCGGGCAGACAAGTTCTTCTACACCACCAAGCTCAACTGCATGCCGAGTGAAGGCACGGTTCGTCTTGACGGTGAGCCCATTGTGAAATTCGACCGCGAAACCGCTTTCACCGTGCTCGACTGGGGCAGAGGCTGCTGGCCTTACAGCAATATGTGGTTCTGGGGCAACGGCAGCACCCGCCTTGCAGACGGCAAGCTGTTCGGCTTTGAGCTGACATGGGGCTTCGGCAACGACATCAACGGTACCGAAACCGCCATTATGTATGACGGCAAGACCCATAAGATCGGCAGAGTTTTCCTTGAATTTGACCCCGAGGTGGACGATAAGTGGATGCAGCCGTGGCACTTCTTCTCCGAGGACGGCAGATTCGACATGACCATGGTTCCGTTCTATGATAACCAAAACCTGATGATGCCCCTCAATCTCGTCGGCATGAAGACCCATCAGGTGCACGGTATGTGGTCAGGCAAGGCAGTGCTGGATGACGGCACGGAGCTTAAAATTGAAAACATGTATGCCTTCTGCGAAAAGGTGTACAACAAGTGGTAAAAAAATAAAATAATTCCCGGAGGCGCACTATGAAAAAACAACTCTGCATTTTACTTTCCGTACTGATGCTGTTGAGCTCTTTATTCTGCGCCGCCGAGGCAAAAGAGCAAGACCGTCTGACTGTTTATTCATTACAGAAGAACGGTCTTTCTTCTTTCTGGACAGACGAAAACGGCAACAAGGTTGCATTGGAATCAATCTGTACAGACGCACAGTCCGTGGAAGATGTCGGCGCAAACTTGCCTGCTTCTTACTATGCGCAGAATGTGACTGCAGTCAAGGATCAGAATCCCACCGAAGCCTGCTGGACCTTCGCACCCTTATCGGTGCTCGAATCGAGCTATATCACCAAGGGCTACGGCAAAAAGAACAATACGGATTTTTCCGAAGCACATCTGACATGGTTTGCAAACAACGGTTATATTGAAAACACAGACGACCCCACCGCAGGCGACGGCACTTACCTTGCTGACCCGTATGAAGCAGGCGGTTCGTTCTCCATGGCAATTGCCGCACTCGCAAGAGGGGCAGGTATCACAACCGAAAGCAAATTTCCTTTTGACACCACCAATCCCCCGACCTACTCAGCCTCACAGATGTATGTGTCCGATGCCCGCCTTGAAAATGCTTATTACCTGCATTCACAGGAGGATATCAAGCAGGCCGTGATGCAAAACGGCGGTGTTGCAGTGTGCTATTATCACGACACCAACGGCATGAAAACCACCTCTGCAGCCATGCTCAACGGTGTCACACAGCAGGTCAGCACTACTGTGACCGCTATCAACCACAAGTTAGGCTACGCACCCAACCATGCCGTGACCATTGTCGGCTGGGATGACACCTTCCCGACCTCTTATTTCGGCACACTCAATAAGCCCACCAAGGCAGGTGCTTGGCTTTGCAAAAACAGTTGGGGCACCGCTTACGGTGACAACGGGTACTTGTGGATTTCCTACGAGGATGCAACATTAACCGACTACACCACCCTGACCGCTGAAAAAAATACAATTTATGACACCATTGCGCAGTATGACGGCTACGGCTATAACAATGCCGTTGCCATCCGCAATGCCGACACAGTATATATGGCAAATGTTTTCAAGGCAGACACGGACTGTGCCGTGCACAGTGTCGGCTTTTACACCCTGATCGAAAACAGGAATTTCACCGTTTCCGTTTACCGCAATGTGACAGGCGAAGAACCGACCGACGGTTTTCTTGCCCTGACCATGCACGGCAATGCACCGTTTGCAGGCTATCACACCGTTTCGTTTGGAAAAGATATCCCGTTGCAAAAGGGTGAATATTATTCGGTTGTGGTTTCATTCCCCACGGACAAAAACGAATCGTTCCCCGTCCCCGTAGAGGGAAAAACATACACCTCGGGCGGTATCAAATACAATTTTGCATCCGCAGAAGGCACAAGCTATATCGGCTACCGTGACGGCAGCTGCACATGGGTGGATGCAAACAAAGAGGGCTACAACAATGTCTGCGTGAAAGCCATGCTTGTGAACAACCAACCGCAAGAGCCTGCCATAATAAATCCCGTCACCCTGACTGACCCTGTCACAGGTGTGCAGGTGATTTACGATGCAAATGACTTTTTTGCAGGCTCAGCAGTTCAATTAACCGTATTTGCCAACAACAGCGCCGCCGACAAGGTAAAAAAGACCTTCACGCAAGATTTCGATGTGCAGGCGGCAGGCTACAGCATTTTGCTGACCGTGAACGGTGAAACCGTTGCAACCGCCGCCCACGGTTTTGAAGTGGTTCTTCCTGTTGCACACGCAGACAGCGATTTTGCCCTTGGTGCACAACTCGACCCCACGGGCAAAACGGTCACCTACACCCCTGCACAAGCACCCGACGGTACCGTGCAGATAAAAACCGACACCCTCGACGGCTCGTTTGTGTGCGTGCACTGCACCGAGCAACTCCCGCCATCCGATGTTGCAACCCCCACACAAAGCCTGCTGAACTCCATTCTCAACTTCTTCAGAAGAATTATTCAGTTCTTCAAGGATCTATTCAATCTTAACCTGCTGTAAAGTTATATAGCACAACCGGGATCTGTCGATGCAGACCCCGGTTGCTGTTTATTATCCCTATTATTCCTTTAAAACCTTTTCGCGAAGAACAATATTAACAACCAAACATCCGGCAAGAATCCAACCGATTCTGAGCAATAATCCATATTGCAATTGTATGCCGGCTTGCTGTAATAACGTTTCCAATTTATCTCCTAATCCGATCTGATAGGGCAACGCGGTCGAAATAAGGACAATCAGCGCAACGATAAGTATAATCGTCAGAATCCATGAAAGATCCGACAAAACTTTTTTCAACGCAACACACCCTTTCTTTTATTTCATCCTGTATCATGTTCTCCGTTTTGCAATCAGGCAAAATACAAACAAAAGCACACTTTCCGACAACATCAGAACAGCGATATAGTACCAAGGCAAAACGGGATTCAAAAACAGAATGGTCAGAAAAATATATGCCGCAACCGAAAGAACAGCAGGCAGCTTGCCGCGCATGCCGCCGCGTTTGTCAAAAAGTTTTAAAACAAAGACAAGAAGCAAAACAATACTGATGTACAACAGCTGCATCACTTTGCTGCGTGCAAAAGCAACAAACACATTCACCGCCGCAAAAAGCCACGCAAAATAAAGCAAATAATCCGTAAAAGGAATCTGCCGAAGATGCATTGCAATTTTGTCTGCAGGATTCAAAACCGCCCCTCCTTTGCCTGTTTTTGAAAATATTTTTACATTTTTATTATACTGAAAACAGTAAATCGCAGTCAATTGACAAGGTAAACAAAAAAGCGGATGCAATTTTGGATAGCGGAAGGGATGTAAGGATGACAAAAACCGCAAGACAAACGCTGTCCTGCGGTTTTGATATTTTCAGTGCATTTTCTTTAAAAAGCTCAATCTGTGCACGGGGGAAATGCCGTGGGTGCGGATCATTTCGTAGTGCAATGCCGTGGGGTAACCCTTGTGCTGCAGGAATTTATATTCGGGGTACTGTTTGTCGAGTTCTGCGAGGTAACGGTCACGGCTGACCTTGGCGAGGATGGATGCGGCGGCGATGGAAATGGACTTGGCATCGCCTTTTACGACTGCTTCTTCGGGCAGTCCCGTTTTGGGGCAGCGGTTGCCGTCGATGAGCACATAATCGGGCTTGACAGGCAGATTTTCCACCGCACGGCGCATGGCAAGGAAGGTGGCATTCAGGATATTGAGCTCGTCAATCTCCTTTTCGTCTGCGCTTGCCACGGAATAGGCAATGGCATTTTCGCAGATGAGGTCAAAGAGCTTTTCGCGTTTTTTCTCACTGATTTTTTTTGAGTCATTGATGCCGAGGTCTTCAAGACCGTCGGGCAGAATCACGGCGGCGGCAAACACAGGACCTGCAAGCGGTCCGCGGCCTGCCTCGTCCACACCGCAAACCATGGTGTAGCCCTTTTCACGCAGCATATTTTCAATTTCGTAGGTCATATCATTCACCGCAAGGCCTTTCAAAGGTCAGTCTGCCGAGTCTGCCTGCACGCAGCTCGTCTAAAAGCATAATGGATGCACGCTCGGTATCGACTTCACCGCCCGAAATGAGCATACCGCGCTTTCTTGCAATCATTTCAAGCACTTCCCATGCTTCTCGGTCTGCAAAATCCTTGATTTTGTAGCGCTCTGCAAGGCGGTCGGGATAGTCATTCATGAGAATCGAGCAAAGACGGACAGCCAACGATTCCACATCAAGCACCACATCCTTGACACC
>JAZOWJ010000240.1:0-14230 GCA_045659125.1 Acutalibacteraceae bacterium | reverse complement strand
ATAACAATTTATTTAAAGTAACAAGAGCCATAAAATCACCCTTTCTAATCTAATATACTATTTTTATTTTTATTATTCAAGAGAAAAAATAAAAATAATTATATTGATTTACATAAAATTTTACTATATAATTTTTTCAGGTGATAAGAATTGAAAAAGAAAATTATAATAACGGTAGTTATATTATTTTTGATTGCCATACTGCTATTTGCCGTCTTTTGTTTTATATTTATTAGAGGCCTTGGCGAAGCAATTCAGGTGGCTGGAAATGAAATTGTAAACAACGTTGTAGAAGGAGTTGCGGAGGGTATTATTGAAGGCGGAATAGAAATTGCCGGCAATTTGTACGATGAAGGAGTTTCAGCTTTTCTCGGAGGGATAAAATGAAGCCTGCGGAATTTGTTAGATTTCTAAACAGAATTGAGAGATTAAAGTGTGAAACCAGACATTCGTGGACATCAACAGGCCGTCAGGAATCTGTAGCAGAGCATTCTTGGCGATTATCCGTGATGGCTTTGCTTTGCAGGGATGAATACCCTGCCCTCGATATTGAGAAGGTCATAAAAATGTGTTTGATTCACGATTTAGGCGAAGCAATAACAGGTGATATTCCTGCCTTTTTAAAACAAAGGGAAGATGAAGCAGCAGAAGACATAGCCATTGCTGCGATTTTGAAGGATTTACCGCAAACTTTAAGTGAAGATTTGACTTCCCTTTTCAATGAAATGCGAGCAATGCAAACTGATGAAGCAAAATTATTCAAAGCACTTGATAACCTTGAGGCATTGATTTCGCATAATGAAGCACCTCTTGAAACTTGGCTGGAAAATGAATACACGGACAATCTGACTTACGGACAAGAAAATGTGATGTGGTCTGAATGGACAAAAGAACTAAAAGATGTAAACAAAGCAGAAAGTTTACGCAAAATCAAAACGGAAAAAAGGTAAAAAAATCCCGATGCTATGCAGCATCGGGATTTTGATCAATATTGTGTTTTCAGGTTTATCCACAACTCACTCTGCAGCACAAGAGTTTCATGATTCAGATTGATAAATACCTCGCATTTATCAAGTACTTCCTGTGGCGGATAGACAAGCGGGTCTTCACTCTGCTCGGGATCAAGCGCTTCATAAGCAGCAGTGTGCGGAATTGCATACCAAACCTCTTCAGCATTTCTGACAGCGATTTCGGTTTCACACATGAAGTTGATAAAAAGCTCTGCAGCTTCTTTGTTCTGTGAGGACTTCAACACACACATGGAATCAAAGAACATGTTGGCACCTTCACGAGGCACATAAGCAGCAAGATCTTCATTTTCTTCCATCATGGTCATTGCGTCACCAGCATAATAGGCAGCAATATATGCTTCCTCATTGATCATCTTATCAAAAATCTGGTCCATTACGTATGCCTGCACAATCGGCTTTTGCTTCTTCAGCTCTTCGGCAGCTTCGATCCAATCATCCGGATTGGTGGTGTTTATGGAATGACCGAGTCTTATATGAGCCAAAGCAAAGGTGTCGCGAGGGTTATCAAACATCAGGATATTGCCTGCGTATTTTTCATTCCACAGCAGGTCAATGCTTTCATCGGCAACATCTTCTTCGTCCACATACTTCGTATTGTAAACAATAACTACAGTACCCCAAGTGTAAGGAACCGAATATTTTTCTTCCGGGTCATATGACAGACCACAGTACTCTTCGCCGATATACTTATAATTGGGAATATTGTTGAAATCAAGTTCAGCAAGCAAATCCTCGTTGATCATTTTAGAAATCATATATTCAGAAGGAATAATGACATCATATGAAGCAGCACCGCTGACAATTTTGGAATACATTTCCTCATTGCTGGCATAAGTGGTATAGTTTACCTTTATGCCGGTCTGCTCTTCAAAGTCATCCAACACGGACTGATCGATATATTCGCCCCAGTTATAAACATTTATACTCTGCTTGATGTTTTGTGTACCGCTTTCATTGGTGCAAGCGCACAATGAAATAAGTATTAAAATTGCAATAAGGAGAGAAATAATTCGTCTTTTCATTCTTATTCCTCCTTATTTCTTTACTTTCTTACTGTTTACTGGTTTTTTGATATTGGAAATGACCATAAGAACAAGAATAACTGCAAACAGCAAGGTTGAAAGAGCATTCAGCTTCAACGAATATGGTTTTTTTGTCATCGAATAAATAGTGACCGGCAGAGTCTGGAATGTTGCACCGGAATTAAAATAACTGATAACGAAATCATCCAAAGACAAGGTAAAAGCCATGATAAGACCTGAAATAATGCCGGGAAGAATTTGCGGAATTACAACCTTAATGAAAGATTTGACCGGAGGACAGCCCAAATCCAAAGCAGCATAATAAATATTTTCATCCATGCCTTTAAGCTTCGGTAAAACAGACAGCACAACATAAGGAATATTAAATGTTATGTGTGAAATCAAAAGTGTGCCGAATCCCATTTCCATTCCGTTAAAATGCGAAAGCACAAAAACAAACAGAATCATCATGGAGATTGCAGTAACAATTTCCGGATTCACAACAGGAATATTATTAATGCTCAGCAATGCGGATTTTTTCCATCCGCGCATGGAATTGATGCCGACAGCAGCCAACGTGCCGATCAGAGTTGCAATCAATGCAGACAAAACTGCAATAATGATGGAATAATAGAGTGATTGCAGAATTAACTCATCCTGAAAAAGCTCAACATACCATTGCAGAGAAAAGCCTTCAAATTTGGCCCTGGAAGAACCGGAATTAAATGAAAAGAAGACAACTACAAGAATCGGAAGATAAAGAAAAGCAAGAATAAGTGCATTGTATGCTTTGAGTAGTTTTTTCATATTCTGCCACCTCCCGAAGTCTTTGCATCCTTGTCAAAACGATTCATAAAGAAGGTTGCGACAAGAATAAGCACCATGAGTACCATGGAAAGTGCAGCGCCGATATTGTAATTAACAACACCCGAGTTGCCGAGGAAATAGTCTTCAATCAGATCACCAATAAGATAATCCTTACCGCCGCCGAGAATTCTCGAAATAATAAACGTACTGATAGAGGGTATGAAAACCATTGTAATTCCCGAAATAATACCGGGAACACTCAACGGCAGAATAACACGTTTAAAAACATGAAAACCATTTGAGCCAAGATCTCGCGCAGCCTCAAGAAGAGAATTGTCGATCTTCGTGAGTGAAGTATAAATCGGAAGAATCATATACGGAAGAAAATTATAAACCATACCGAGCACAATTGCTGCGCGGTTGTTTATAAGTTGAAAACCGTCAAATTCCGTACCTAACATTCCTGCAACAGATCTCAATGCAGAGTTAATAAGTCCGTTATTTTCAAGAATTGTCATCCATGTGTATGTGCGAACAAGAAAGTTCATCCACATCGGCAGCATAATAATAAGTGTCGCATTGCGTTGAATCTTCTCACCTGCTCTTGACATGCTATATGCAATGGGGTATGCCAGTAAAAGGCAAATTACAGTTGCAATAAAGGCAAGACGAAGAGACAACAGCATCGTCGAGCGATAAGTATAAATCCACTTCAGATTCTCAACTGTAAACGAACCGTCAGTATTGGTGAAAGCGTAATAAACAACCAAAGCCATCGGCACCAACACAAAAACAACCATCCAGGATGCAAACGGCGTTACGGTTGCTTTTTTATTACCGATTGTAACATTCTTACTCATCGTCCGAGTCCTCCGCATCAATTCCTGCATTTACGTCGGACAATTCATCGAATTCGTCAGAATAACTGGAGAAATCACCGAAGGTTCCCGAATATTCGGATTTTTTCATTATATGTATTGCATCGGGTTCAATAACAAGACCAATTTCAGAGCCTTCATGCTGAATATCTGTAGACTGAATCATCCACAGGAAGCCACCGATATCAACGATGATTTCGTAATGAACACCCTTGAAAGTGACAGATGTCACCTTTCCGGTCAGCATACCTTGCTCAACAGGAACAACATCGACATCTTCAGGACGGACAACAACGTCAACAGGCTCGTTCTTTGCAAAACCACCATCAAGACAATCAAATACATGCCCTGAAAATTCTACAATCCTGTCATTTTTCATAATACCATCAACGATATTACTTTCGCCGATAAAATCAGCAACAAATGCATTCTTGGGTTCATTATAAATGTCTGTCGGAGAGCCAATCTGCTGAATTTTACCGCTGTCCATAACAACGATTGTATCAGACATGGAAAGGGCTTCTTCCTGATCATGCGTTACATAAATAAATGTAATGCCAAGGCGCTGCTGAATTTTCTTGAGCTCATTTTGCATATCCTTGCGCAATTTCAGGTCAAGAGCACCCAAAGGTTCGTCAAGCAGGAGGACCTTCGGATCAACAGCCAATGCACGGGCGATGGCAACTCGCTGCTGCTGACCGCCGGAAAGGGAATTGATATTCCTGTGCTCAAAGCCCTTAAGATTGACAAGAGCAAGCATGTCAGAAACCTTCTGATCGATTTCTGTTTTAGTCATCTTTTTCAGCTTCAAACCGAATGCAATATTCTCTGCAACATTAAGATGCGGGAAAAGAGCATAACGCTGAAAAATGGTGTTGACTTCTCTTTTGTGAGGAGGCACACCATTGATTCGCTTATTGTCGAAAATCACATCTCCGCCATCCGGTTCAAGAAAGCCTGCAATAATACGCAGGGTTGTGGTTTTACCGCAACCTGAAGGGCCGAGGAATGTAATAAATTCGCCGTTACGTATATATAAATTGATATTCTTTAATATTTGTTCACCATCAAACGAAACAGATATATCCTTCAGATCAATAATTACATTGTCTTTCAATTATGCAACCCCTCTCCGCCTTACGGCAGTACTTATATAAAATGAATATAACGCATATTTTTACAAAAGTCAACAATTTTTATTAAAAGAAAAAGAAAAAACCGCCGATTCTGTTACGGCGGTTTTTGCATCACGTACAATTTTGTTGTTTTCTTGAAATTTAGCTAAGCCAACCGGAAACAATTTCAAACAAACGAACAAAGAGAGCCATAAGGAACTGGGTCCAATTTGCGGGGGTGATCAAACCTTCGTCATTTCTGGAGATATCGGTGTCGACAGTCGTGTTTGCAGAGTTGTTCATCTTAGAATCCTCCTATTCGTATATTTTTACGGTTATAGTATACAAAATATTTTCAATAAAATCAAGACATTTTTAACATTTTTTTCTTGCTGGCCATCATTTTATCAGATTTATCTTGCTAATTAAATAAAACATTGATATACTGATACAAAAGGAGGCAGTTTTATGCAAAAATTTTGTTATTTTAAAATGACCTTGTGTGCTGAAAATGCAACGGAACGCAAAGCTGCTGCATTTTTTGCAGATGAAATGGAATTAAGATGCAGGATGCGTCCGGAGATATCCGATAATACCGAAAACTGCATTCGCTTCAAAATCGTTGAAGCTGGTGATAGGTCTGATAATTTCAGTATCAACTGCAAAGATAATTCTTTGATTTTTTCTGCCAGCAGACTTCGCGGATTAATATTTGCATGTGCACAGTTTTTCAAAAAAGCAGTCTTTGCAACAGATTATGTTGAATTGATTGACTATATTGATGGAAACTATGATTTTGACAAACGCATCCGCGGTCATCAGCTTGGCTACAGAACAACACCGAACACATACGATGCATGGTCCTATGAGCAGTATGACAGATATTATCGTGACTTGCTATTGATGGGATGCAATACGGTTGAGCATATTCCGTATGAGCGTGCAGTATCAAAACGCAACCGTTTGATGAAATATGACGAAGAGGATTTTCTTGTTGAAGCCTCACGAATGGCTGACGAATGGGACTTGGATGTATCCTTATGGATGCCCAACTGCGAGGATGATGCACAAGAAGCAGTAGATCGACGAGATAAATTATTCGCAAGACTCCCCCGTCTAAATGTTGTTTTTCCGCCTGGTGGCGACCCTGGTGAGTTAGAGCCTGATGAGTTAATAGATCGTTGTCGGGCTTTTCGGGCAGTTTTGAAAAAACACCATCCTGATGCAGAGATGTGGCCATCAGCGCAGCAGCCGCATGGAATGCCACTGTGGGGTGAAGAATTCCTTTCCGCACTGCAAAAATACGATGATGCAATCGATGGTGTTATCACAGGGCCCAACAGAGCTTTCGAGATTGATGTTTTACGCAAGCGTCTGCCTGCTGCTTATCCGATACGTCTTTACCCCGATATTACTCACAATGTCAGATGTGAATATCCCGTGCATTTTGATCGTGACGATTGGCATTACACATTGACAACCTGCCTGAGCAGGGAATGTGTCAACCCCAGACCAACTGAATACAGCTTGTTGCATCGCCTCACACGCGGCTATGTGATTGGTTCTGTATCTTATTCTGAAGGCATAAATGACGATCTCAATAAATTCATTTGGAGCAGTCTCGACATGAATCCGCAGCTTTCCGTTCGTGAAATGTTAGAAGACTATTCTCGTCTCTTTTTTGTTGGTTGTAATTCCTCAGCAGTTGCAGATGTGATTTTGGCTATGGAGAAAAACTGGGAAGGCAATCCTGCTGAAAATCCGCATATTGAAACAACACTTCAAATGGTAATTGCACTTTGCAACGAAAACCCTTCCCTTTCGGCAAACTGGCGTTACAATTGCCTTTTGTTCAGAGCTTGCTGCGATGCAGTTGTACGCAGGCGCTATCTTCAGGAATCCTTGCAGGTCAAAAAAGCAACAGCTCTGATTCTTCGCGGTGATATCGATGGCGCAAAAGATATTCTTGAGCAACCGATGGATGAAGCATATCTCGCATTGAGAAGAACTGTAAATTCTCTGGCTGAAAAGCTGTTCAATCAGATTGGATTGCAATTGAATGTTGCAGATTATTGTGCTGATAATCCGGAACGCGGCGCTGTGCTTGATACAATAGATCTTCCCATTACCGATCGCCTGTGGTGGCTGCTGAAGATGGAAGAAACAAAGAATCTGCCTGAGGATAAACGAATTCAGATTTTACATAGACTTGCAAACAGAAATAATGTAGCCAGAGATGAATACTATTTCTCTTTTGCATTGCATGAATTGAATTCACTCGGTGTTTGTCAGAAGCCTGATTTCTATATGAACTTTCAGGGTGACAGACCGCATATCAACACAGGAAATCTTCCTGTTTGTATGTTTAAACTTTATGATCATTTTTCCTTCTCATGCAAATGTGCAGGCTTTAACAAGGAAACTGATTATATTCTGCAGATCAGCTTCAAAAATCCTGCAAACACAATGACAAGGCACCATAAGGTAGTTGCAAACGGTGTTACCATTTACGAAGGAAAGCAATTTGGTGGTTATCATAATGAAGAGTTTGAAAAAGAAATGTTGCCTGACGGATATTCAGCAATTTGTTATGATATTCCTGCAGAAGTGTTCATAAACGGCTGCCTTGAACTCGAAATAACCGAACCGATGATCGGATTCCAGTTCTCTGAATTCAGAATCATTAAAAAAATTTAATCTTGTGATTGACTTTTATGCTTTAATTGAGTATAACTATAATTAAGTATATTACGAGGTTTAAGATTATGGAAAACAGAAAACCGATTACTGCTGTTATCGTAGGTGGCGGACACAGATCCTTCACATACGCACAGCTTGCGATTGATGATCCCTCTGCCCTTCAGATTGTCGGCATTGCCGATCCGAATCCGGATCGCCGTAAAAAAGCAATGCAAATGTTTGGCTTTGGTGAGGATCGTTGCTTTGAAACAGCACAACAGATGGCTGCAGTGCCGAAGTTTGCAGATGCCGTCATTAACGGCACAATGGACCATCAACATATTGAAACTTCACTTCCTCTGCTTGAAGCAGGGTATGATATGCTTCTCGAAAAGCCCTTTGCAGTCAATATGGAAGAAATGAAGATTCTGTTGCAGACTGTCAAAAAACATAATAACAAGGTCATGATTTGTCATGTTCTTCGCTACTCGCCGTTCTACAGAACCATAAAAGAAAAGATCAGAACAGGCGTACTGGGCGACATTATCAATGTGCAGACCTCAGAGATGGTAAGTTATCATCACCTTTCAACCTCTTATATCCGTGGCAAATGGGGCAATTCAGATATTTGCAAAACAAGCATGTTGCTTGCAAAATGCTGCCATGATATTGACATTCTGATGTGGCTGATGGAAGAAACCACCCCTGCAACTGTGGCAAGCTTCGGAAGCATATTCCAGTTCAAACCTGAAAACGCCCCCGCAGAAGCAGGAACAAGATGCATGGTGGATTGCCCCCTGGTTGACACCTGTGACTTTTCTGCAAAACGAATTTACCTGGATCATCCTCGCCGTTGGGCAATGTATGTATGGGATGCATTGGAAGGCCTTGATCATGAACCCACAATAGAAGATAAAGCAAATCTTCTCAAAGGAAACAGTCCTTACGGCAAATGCATCTATAAAAGTGACAATAATGTTGTAGACCATCAGTCAGTACTTTTCAATTTTAAGAATGGTGCGACTGCTACACATAATATGATTGGTGGCACTGCCCGCTCAACAAGAACAATCCATGTTGTCGGCACAAAGGGTGAAATGTACGGCGATTTTGAAGGTGGCTCCCTGCACCTGCAAACCATAAAAACCGAAAGTCCGACCGGATTTGAATATGAGAATGTTGAACTTGCAACATTTTCGGAAGACACACACGGCGGCGGTGATATCGGTCTTATCCGTGATTTTGTGGACTACATAAGAGACGGTAAGGTATCTGTTGAATGTACAGCTATTGAAAAATCAGTAGCAGGACATCTTGCTGTATTTCTTGCAGACAAATCAGTTGCAGAAAACGGAGCTCCGCAGTCCTTTGACTTCTCGCAATTTTAAGGAACACTAAAACAACTCCTTCCATAGAATGTTATTGAAATTCATGCAATTTCAACTTATCATTCGGAAGGAGTTTTTTCATGACTGATAGCAGAGTCATCGGCGAAAAGCCGTTTGAAGAATGTAAACGACAGATCAATGAAGCTGTTTGTATTGATACAAGTCGTGTATATGATTCTTGTGCTGACAAGGATTGTCTGAGTGATCTTCGCGTGTATTTTACTGATTCAGCACAACAGCTGGTGGATGCAGCTGTTACAGTTCGTTGTCGCGGCTGCGAGGTCATCAATGTGATAACAGAAGTCGAAAAGGTACAGTTCAACAAAGGTTATTATTCGGTTGATATAACCTACTATTTCCGTGTTTCTTTAGATTGTATTCCCTCCAACTGTGCACAGGCGGAAACTGTCTGTGGCTTGTGTATGTTTACCAAAAAGTGCATCCTCTATGGGAGCGAAGGCAGCGTAAAGGTGTTTACTTCGGAATATGTCAGTGAGGAAATCGATAAGCTACTTCCTCCTACCAAAACAAATCCTCGTGCTAAAGTTCAGGTTGCCGAACCGATTTGTCTGGATGCGAGACTTTGCCATCCCTGTGATTGCTGCAATACAATCTCTGATATGGGGTGTGTTCCCTATTCGGTTCGTCGTTGCTTCTGCGGACAATTTGTTCAAAGCGGCAATACAAGAGCAGTGCGAGTTACAATCGGACTTTTCTCAATTATTCAACTCGAAAGAGATGTTCAAATGTTGATTCCTTCATACAGCTTCTGTGTACCTGAAAAGGAATGCACCTGCAATACGGAAGATCCTTGTGATGCATTCCGACGCATTCGTTTTCCTGTAGCTGAATTTTTCCCGCCTGATGTTGACGCGACAGACTGCAGCGATGATTCATTCCCTACTCACTGCGGTTGTTGCGGAGCTTAAAAAAAAAGATGTCGGATCAAATCCGGCATCTTTTTTAATATTTAAAATGTTTTTCCGCAAATTTCCTTATAAGCTTTTGCTGTGATATCAATCATCTTATCAAACTTACTTTCCATATCAGCCACAAGTGCAAATTGTGTATGACAACGCTCAAGATTATGACCCTCATGCTTTGTGGAGAAGTAAATATCACCATCAAGATAGTCTGTCAGGAATCGCATTCCGCATTCAAAAGTCATCATTTTTGATGCAAACGGCAACAACGAAACTTCAGTTTCAGTCAGGCTGTCACCGGCGCTTGTCAGATAACCTCTTGTAAAAGCTTCATACAAAGCAAGATCACAAGAAACCTTGGAGAGATCCAATTCATCTTCTGCAGCGGTATTCGATCCGAAACGTATGCTGTCGCCGAAATCATAAAGCGACAAGCCGGGCATAACCGTGTCAAGATCAACAATACAAATCGGCTTTCTGGTGTCATTGTCAAACATAATATTGTTCAACTTGGTATCATTATGAGTTACACGAAGCGGCAATTTACCGTTGGCAATCATATCAACAAGCATACTTGTTTCATCCTTGCGCGCATGGGCAAAAGCTATTTCATCCTGAACTAGCGCAACACGATTACAGACGTCTTTTTCAATGGAAGCACACAGATTCTTATAACGATTCGCTGTATTATGGAACATGGGAATTGTTTCATAAAGCTTTTCGGCAGGAAAATCACACAAAAGATTCTGAAAATTACCAAATGCATAACCGGCATCAAAGAAAATTTCAGGCGATTCAACTGAGTCGGGAGAAAAAGCATGATCTATAAAATTATAAAGTCGCCATGCCGTACCATCACCGTCTACAAAGTAATTCTTGCCGTCTGCAGTCGGTTTGACATACAAGGTTTCGCGTTCAGGATTGCCGCCTTTCGCAATTATTTTATCTCTGACAAAGGATGTAACACTGACAATATTGGACATCAGCTGTTCAGCATTCTTAAAAACATTCGGATTTACCTTCTGCAATAAATACGAAGCATCGTTGCCGTCAATGTTGTAGGTAATTTTATATGTATTATTGATATGACCTGTATGAATGGGATCGCAAGCAACAAATTTGCCGGGAATTGAAAATTGCTGCGTCACTTCATAAATAAATTGATCGGTTATCAAGATCTGACCGCCTTTCTGAAAAGACAAATATTTGCTATAAAGCAGATGTATTATACATCAAATCAAAAAAATAGTCAAGTAACAAAAAAATGCTTTACAAAAGCATAAAAATAAAGTATTATATATAAGAAAAAACATGTGGAGGCAATTATGGCTTTAAAGTATAAACGGATTTTGTTAAAATTAAGCGGTGAAGTTCTTGCCGGAGCAGCAGGCAAAGGTATTGATAATGATACCGTACTTTCTGTTTGTTCTGTCATCAAAAAATGTGCAGACGAGGGGCTTCAAATCGGAATTGTTGTCGGAGGCGGCAACTTCTGGAGAGGAAGAACAAGCGGTGATATGGATAGAGTGACTGCAGACAGCATCGGTATGCTTGCTACGGTAATGAATTCCCTGGCACTTTGCGATGGGCTTCGTCAGCTTGGTTGCGATGCATGCGTCATGACAAGTGTTGATATGATTCGTGTTGCAGAGCCCTACAGCAAAAACAAAGCCGAGCATCATCTCAAGCATGGCAGAGTAGTCATCTTCGGTGGTGGTACCGGCAGTCCCTTCTTCAGCACTGACACAGCAGCATCACTGCGAGCCATCGAAATAGATGCTGACATCTTGTTCAAAGCCACCAATGTTGACGGTGTATATGATAAGGATCCGCGTAAATTTGCTGATGCTGTAAAATACGACACACTCACACAGGATGAGGTGCTTGCAAAGCATCTTGGTGTTATGGACAGTACAGCAGCTGCCATGTGCAGCGACAACAAGATGCCTATTCTTGTTTTTAACCTGAATGACCCTGAAAATATTTACAGAGCCGTTCATGGTGAAAATATCGGAACAATTGTAAAATAATTATAATACGGAGGAATATTACTATGGATGCAGTATTTACCAACACAAAAGAAAGAATGAACAAAACCATCAATGCACTCACTGCAGAGTATGCAACGATTCGCGCAGGCAGAGCAAATCCTGCTGTTCTTGATAAGATCACTGTCGATTATTACGGCACCCCTACCCCCATTCAGCAGCTTGCTACTGTTTCTGCAACAGAAGCACGTGTGCTTACTATTCAGCCCTGGGATGCTTCTGTATTGAACGGCATTGCAAAGGCCATTCAGTCTTCTGATCTCGGAATCAATCCTCAGAACGATGGCAGAGTTATTCGTCTCAACTTCCCGCCTCTTACCGAAGAACGCCGTAAGCAGCTTTGCAAGGATGTTCAGAAAACTGCTGAAGACAGCAAGGTAGCTTGTCGTCAGATTCGCAGAGATGCTATTGAAAAACTCAAGGCTATGAAGAAGGCATCTGAAATCACAGAAGATGATCTGAAGAATGGCGAAACAAAGGTGCAGAAAATTACCGATGACTTTGTAAAGCAGATTGAAAAGATTGCTTCGGAAAAAGAAGCAGAAATCATGGAAATCTGATAATGGCAGATAAGCAATTTTCAGTATTGCCGCAGCACCTTGGTATCATCATGGACGGCAACGGTCGCTGGGCCAAGCAAAGAGGCCTTGCACGAAGCGAAGGTCACAAGCAAGGTAGCGAGGTGTTCCGTAAAATCGGTGAATACGCAGGCAATCTCGGCATTCGCTATATCACATTTTATGCCTTTTCTACAGAAAACTGGAATCGCCCGGAAGCTGAAGTCAATGCTATCATGCAACTTTTTGATTCGTTTCTTACAGAAGCAATCGATCGTCTTGATGAAAACATTGAAAAAGGAATCAGACTTCGTTTTTTAGGTGACAAAAGCGGATTATCAGATGAATTGAGAAATCTGATGGATTTTGTTGAAGAGCAAACAAAGCATTGCAATAAGGTAAATCTGAACCTTGCAATTAACTACGGCGGACGACAGGAAATTCTGCAAGCCGTCCGTAATATTGCCAAAAAAGTGCAATGTAATGAAATCACAGTTGATGATATAACAGAACAAATGATTTCGGATGCTCTCTATACAAGCGGACAGCCGGATCCCGATCTCATCATTCGCCCGAGCGGTGAATTGCGATTGTCAAACTTTTTGACATACCAGTCAGCATATTCGGAATTCTGGTTTTCTGATGTTCTGTGGCCCGATTTTTCACAGGAACATTTAGATATGGCTTTGGCTGATTTTGAAAAAAGACACCGCAGATTCGGCGGAATATGATTAAATTCAAGCGGACGTGCGCAACGTCCGCTTCTTGTGGTTTATTAAATAATTTTCGGAGGAACTTTTATTATGTCCAAAAAAATTATCCCTGCGCTGATTGCTCTGGTTGTTGCTATCGCATGGCTCGCCTGCGCATTTGTGAATATTCCAATCTTTGCATTGGCTGTCAGCGCAATGGCGGTTATCGGTGTATATGAAATTGAAAAATCTCTTGGTGTAAAAAACAAATTATTTATGGGGCTCACACTGGCATTCTCTGCAATCATGCCAATTTATGCAAATTATAAGGATATGCTCGCATTTAAACTCCCTGTAGCGGCAATACTTGTTGTGTATATCATTGCAATCCTGATTATTATGGTTGTAAAGCATGACAACATGGAATTCAAATCAACTGCATCAGGTACTCTAATGAGCATTTGTCTCGGCTATGGCTTTTCTTGTGTTATATATCTTCGAGATGTTTACAAATTGGATGAAAACATGTTTGCCGGAAAGCAATCCTACGGCATGTATTTTCTTCTCTTTGCCTTCTTCTGCAGCTGGATGACAGATACAATGGCTTTCTTTGCAGGAAGCTTTTTCGGCAAGCATAAGATGTGTCCGAAAATCAGCCCTAACAAAACCATTGAAGGTGCCATCGGTGGTGTGCTTTGCAACGCTCTGCTTTGTATGGTCATGCTTGCAATCTTCCGCCATTTCTTCCTTCTTGAAGTTGGTTACATTTTTACATTTGTCATTGCAGTTATTCTTTCTGTTGTCAGCATTTTCGGAGATCTTGCTGCATCTGTTATCAAAAGACAGAACGGCATCAAGGATTTCGGCAATCTGCTGCCCGGACACGGGGGTGTGATGGATCGTGGGGACAGTATGCTGTTTACCCTCCCCACGGCGTATATGGTCTTTCTGTTGACGGGGATGTTGGCGTAAGAATAAATAAAAAGCCTCGGAAGATTTTCCGGGGCTTTTTTGCCGGATTCGGTTGATTCTGCTGCGGGGATGTGCCAGCAGCGGGGGATGGGCAACGTGATTGATGTTCTGCATATCA
>JAZOWJ010000239.1:0-4458 GCA_045659125.1 Acutalibacteraceae bacterium | reverse complement strand
AGCGGACACAAAACACCGAGAAGCTGTGTGCCGTCTATTGTTTTTTTCTTTTGTAATGTGCTCATTTTCTGCCTGTTGAGCCGAATCCGCCTTCACCGCGCAATGTGTCGGACAGCTCCTCCGTTTCTTCAAACTGAGCCTGCATCACGGGAACAAGAAGCAGCTGCGAAATGCGCTCACCGGGCTCCACTGTCTGTGCCTGCGTGCCGTGATTGTGCAGGGCCACCATGATTTCACCGCGATAGTCGGAGTCAATCACGCCGACCTTGTTTGCAGGTGCAAGGCCTCTTTTGGTTGCAAGTCCGCTTCTTGCGAAGTTAAGACCTGCATAGCCCTCAGGAATTTCCATTGCAATGCCTGTGTGCATAAGCACGGTCTGACCGGGCTCAATGACCACTGCATTTTCCATGCAGGCATACAGGTCGGCACCTGCGGAAAACGGTGTGCCGTAGGTCGGCATGACCGCATTGGGGGCAAGCTTTTTGAATTTGACGAGCATTTTTTTCACTCCGTATTCAATAAATTCTGGACATACGGAAAAATTATAGGTTTATTTATCCTTTTTGTCAATCGATTTTTTAAGAAAAATAAAAGATTGGATTCCCATTATATATACACCCAATGAAAAACGGTTGCATTCGACACAGTTATATGGTATACTGTACAGGATTTAAGGTATACGGAGTTTTTATGGACAGCTTATATAACATTTTTGTTCGGTCTTATTGTCTGCGTGAAGTACCCGATGAGGAATTCCACGCATTGATAGAGGATATTTATTTTACCGAAGAGGTGCAAAGCCTTGAGCGATTCCCGCAGCACAGCACCGTCAACAGACTCAATCACATAACAGCGGTTGCCTACATGACCTATCAGCTTGCAAAGCACTTCGGCTGTGATTGCAGGGCTGCTGCAAGGGGTGCGGTTCTGCACGATCTTTTCTATTATGACTGGCACGATAAAAGCTGGGATCATCGTCCGAGCGGTTACCGACATCCGGGCTTTGCAGTCATCAATTCCCGCATTCTCTGCGGCGGAACACCCGGCAAAAAGGAAGAGAATATGATTCTTCGTCACATGTGGCCGTTGACCCCCATCCCGCCGAAATACAAGGAAGGGTGGCTGCTGACCTTTGCCGATAAATATTGCGCAAACTGCGAAATGTTACTTGCCAAGGAGGGCAAATTCTATCGCCGCTTCCGTGCGGATGTGAATCTTTGCAAGAAAAAAGCCAAAAAAAGTGAGTGATAAAATGCTGACAGCCTGTAATTATATTTTTATGTTTTTTGCCTACAGTGCCTGCGGTTGGTTCGGTGAATCATTTTACCGCACGGGCGGTGCTTTTCTGCGTAAGGGCGGGGATAAGCGCATTATCAACAGCGGCTTCCTGTATGGCCCGATCTGCCCGATTTACGGTGCAGGTGCGCTTGCATTCACCATTGCCCTTGTCAATACAGGACTTGCAACGCCGGATGCTGCCGGCTTCCTGCGTGTATTCTTCATCGGTATGATTCTTGCCGATATCGTGGAATATGTTACATCCTATATCATGGAAAAGCTTTTCAATGCCCGTTGGTGGGATTATTCCAACAACTTCCTCAATCTGCACGGCAGAATCTGCTTCAAGCATTCCATTATATGGGGCTTTGCCTCGCTGCTGTTCGTATATGGCATTAACCCCTTGTATGAATACATCCGCAGCTTTATCCCCGATGAATCGCTTGTTATTATCACGGTTATTATTCTGATTTTGTTCTTCTTTGACCTTGTTATGACGGTTATTGCAACCCTGGGTGTGCGTAAGTTTATCGTCAAGTTCAACGATTTCAAAAACACCGTCAATGTCATCGGCAATCTTGTCAAGGACAGCATCGGGGGGACCGCAGAGGATATGAAGGATACCGTGAATGCACAGTTCGGCAAGCAGATCAATGACCTTGCCGCACAGTTTGCGGATGTCCGCGAACAGTTCAACCGACTTGTCGGCGGTAAGTCCGAGAACAATGAAAAAGTGAGAGGAAGCAAGATGTTCCGCAAGGCAGGCACCCTGCCCAAGCGCATCGGCACCTATCTGGATGAAACCGACAAGAGCCTGCGCGAATACGGTGTAGCCGTCCCTGATACAACGCACAAAGAGGCTTCACAAGCCGATCAAAAGCAGCCGCAAGAAAAAAAATAAAATTTTAGCAAAAAAAGTGTAGACAACGCGGGTTAGTTTGTGTATAATAACTCGCGTAGTCTAGATGGCCCCGTAGTTCAGTTGGTTAGAACGCTAGCCTGTCACGCTAGAGGTCGACGGTTCGAGCCCGTCCCGGGTCGCCATTTGCTGCTATGGCCCAGGAGGTAGAGCGCATCCTTGGTAAGGATGAGGTCACCAGTTCGACTCTGGTTAGCAGCTCCAAAAAAAACGACAAGCATTTGCTTGTCTTTTTTTTTATCCAAGCCGACAGGCTTGGCATATCATCACGCGACAGCGTGTATATCACCAACAACGGCAATGCCGTTGTTGCATCTCATCACACCGCAGGTGTGTATGTCTGTCGGCTTGATGATATGCAACTTCTTCGAAGTTGATGATATGCAAGGCTTGCGCCTTGATGATATGCAATTCCTGCGGAATTGATGATATACAATGCTTCGCATTGATTTTTGGCGGAATCTGTGGTATGATTTTTTACAGGGAGTGATTATATGGCAGTTAATTATCTTCTTGCGTATTCCGAACAACTTGCAACAGATATTGAACTTTTGTGTCAGACTGTCAAAGCCCCTTTTGATTCAATTCGTCAGGTGCGCAAAAGTTCAAGCAGTGTTTATGCAAATGTCCGTGAAGCAAACTACGGACAAAGCAGGGCAGATATGCTTTCCAAGTTTGAGATTGCATTAAAGGAATGTAATGAAACAGAAGGCTGGTTAAAATTGTTTTACAATACCGGTGTCATTGACGAATCAACTTTTAAGAAAAACAGAAATCTTTGCGGACGCATCAGACGAATGCTGATTGCCAGCTGCAAAACACTACACGAAAAACTGTAAAAATGCCTCAAAATAATCCACCGACCGTGTCCTGTGCCGTTTTGGCAGGGCTGCGGTCGGTTTTTTGTTTCGCATATGTGCAAAGAAATCTTGCAGTTTTTCTGCGTGGGTGCTACAATAATAAAAAAGCAATCGGGAGGACAGTATGAAGCATTATCTTTTGCCTGAAAATGGTCAAATTTATAAAGCCAATCTGCATTCGCATTCCACCGTGTCCGACGGAACGCTTTCACCCGCTGAGATGAAGGAGCTTTACAAATCCCGCGGCTACAGCATTCTTTGCTGCACTGACCACGAAATCATGATCCCGCACCATGACCTGACGGACGATGATTTTCTGATGCTGACGGGGTTTGAAATCGGCTTTGATGAGGAGCGGCCTGATTTTTTGGAAGCAAGGGTGTGTGATTTGTGTGTGATTGCACTTGACAAAGAGAATATCACACAGCCGTGTTTTCACAGAACAAAATACCACAATCCCGCACGCAATGCGGAAATCTGTTTCGACGAAGCCGAGCCTGATTTTGAGCGTGAATACAATGCCGACTGTATCAATACCGCCATCGCAAAGTGCCGTGAAAAGGGCTTCTTTGTGACCTACAACCACCCCACCTGGTCACTCGAGCATTATGAGGATTACATCAAGTATAAGGGCATGAACGCCATGGAAATATGCAATTATTCGAGCTTTATTGACGGCTATGACGAGTACAATGCCAAGGCTTACGATGATTTTCTGCGTAAGGATCAGCGCATTTTCTGCATTGCCACGGATGATAACCACAACCGCCGTGACCCTGCCTGCAGAATGTGGGATTCCTTCGGCGCATTCACCATGATAAAAGCAAAAGAGCTTACCTACGAAAGCGTGTCCGAAGCGCTTGTGAACGGATGGTTTTATGCTTCGCAAGGCCCCGAGATCCACGGTCTTTGGATGGAGGACGGCCGATTGCATGTGGAGTGCTCACCTGCCGACAAGGTGGTGTGCACGGTCAACAAAAGAAGATGTATGTCACGCTACAATGAGCAAACGGGTGAAATTACCCATGCCGTGTTTGAAATTCTCAAAACCGACGGCTTTTTCCGCGTGACCGTCATCGACAAAAACGGTCTGAAAGCCGACACCAATGCCTTTTTTACGGACACCCTCGATGTGCCGTATTTCGAACCCGAAGAATAAATAACAAGACCGCATCCCGATGCTTTCTGCAGGGGATGCGGTGAATATTTTTATAATTATTTGATATTAACAGGCAGCTCCCAACGGTAGTCCTCGAGCCATTCGAAGGTGTAGAAATTTCTTGCACGGATCACAAGCTTATCTTGGTAAACCTCTGCCGTCACGCCGAGGCTGAGAATATCCTCGCCGGTGATGTCATCTTCGGTGTACAATGCGCTGGGAAGCAGCAGGCTGTAGAAATT